>JBATHJ010000128.1:0-6140 GCA_049666625.1 Gammaproteobacteria bacterium
CTGTTTATCTTGATGGTGTTGACATGGATTTATCTTGTTTACGGAGACGTGCACGCCGTTGCAGGTATTCTCTACGGTATCAAGCCGGCAGTGACAGCGATCGTGGTTTTTGCGGCCTATCGCATCGGTTCGAAGGCGCTAAAAAATAATGTGTTGCGCGCACTGGCGGTGCTGGCGTTTATCGCAATTTTTGTTTTCGATGTGCGCTTCCCCTATATCGTGTTGCTGGCCGGCATTATCGGTTATGCGGGTTCGCGGCTTTCGCCCGAGTATTTCAAGGCCGGCGGCGGGCACGGTGCCTCGGGCGGACACTATGGCCCGGCGATCATTGATAATGATACGCCCGCACCGGAACATACTCGCTTCAAATGGACTCGATTATTAATCGTTGGTGTGGTGGGCCTCGGCATTGGTTTGCTGGTGATGGCGCTGCTCGCCAGGGCCTGGGGCTGGGATGGCACCCTGACGCAAATGAGCTGGTTCTTTACCAGGGCCGCGCTGGTGACTTTCGGCGGTGCCTACGCAGTGCTGCCTTACGTCTACCAGGGCGGCGTCGAACAGTATGGCTGGCTCAGCGGCACGCAGATGATCGACGGCCTGGCACTGGGTGAAACCACGCCGGGGCCGCTGATCATGGTGGTCGCCTTTGTCGGTTTTGTCGGCGGCTGGAGCAAGGAAATTTTCGGCCCGGAAGCCTTGCTGCTTGCCGGCGCTGCCGGTGCCAGCGTGGCGACATTGTTTACCTTTTTGCCTTCGTTCATGTTTATCCTGATTGGCGGGCCGGTGGTCGAAGCCACGCGTGGTGATCTGAAATTTACCGCGCCGCTGACCGGGATTACCGCCGCCGTGGTCGGCGTGGTCATCAACCTCGCGGTATTCTTTGCTTATCACGTGCTCTGGCCGCAGGGGTTTGACGGCCAGTTCGAATGGTTTTCGGCGCTCATTGGCGTGCTGGCCTTTATTGCACTGTTCAGGTTCAAGCTGGGAATATTGACCGTGCTGGCCGGCTGTGCCGCTGTCGGGCTGGGGTATTCATTGCTGCTTTGATGGCGCAGTTATGCGCGGCATCGGCCTGGCTATCGCGACACTGCTGACTGTTATACTGCGCGCATGAAGCAGCTGTCGGCCCACGATATAGTATTAACCACGCTCAATGCGCGTTACATGCACGCGGCGTTTGGTTTGCGCTATCTCTACGCCAATCTTGGCAGGCTGCAGTCCAGGTCACAGATTCACGAATTCACTATTCAGCAACGCCCCATCGATATTGCAGAAAAACTACTGCAGCATCAGCCGAAGATCATTGGCTTCGGGGTGTATATCTGGAACGTGGCACAGATCAGCCAGACAGTTGAACTTATACGACAGGTTTCACCCGAGACTGTCATCGTGCTCGGCGGGCCGGAAGTCAGCCAGCATCCCGATGTGCCGGCGGTGTGTGAGCTTGCTGAATACGTCGTGATGGGTGCGGCTGAAAAAAGCTTTCGCGAATTATGTGAGCTGGTACTGTCGGGCAAGCGGCCGCTGGAAAAATTAATCCGCAGTGATGAACTTGCACTCTATCAGTTACAGCTGCCTTATGCGTATTACACTGATGAGGATATTAAACATCGTTTGATCTATGTCGAAGCATCACGCGGCTGTCCCTTCAAGTGTGAGTTCTGCCTGTCCTCCCTGGATAAAACTTCAAAACCCTTCGAGTTAAACCTGTTCCTGGATGAGATGGACAGGCTGCATCAACGCGGTGTGCGTAACTTCAAATTTATCGACCGGACATTCAATCTAAAAATAAGCAGCAGTATCGCGATACTTGAATTTTTTCTGGCGCGCATGAGTGATGATCTGTACCTGCATTTTGAAGTCGTGCCTGACAACCTGCCGGAAAAACTCAAAGCAGTGATTGGACAATTTCCCGAACATGCGCTGCAATTTGAAATTGGTGTGCAAACCTTCGATGAACAAATCCAGGACCTGATCAGTCGCAAACAAAATAATGCTAAAACATGTGAAAACCTGCGCTGGTTACGTGAACATACCCAGGTGTATATTCATGCTGATTTAATATTCGGCCTGCCGGCAGATACGCTGGACAATTTTGCAAAAAGTTTTGATCAGCTAGTGGCGCTAAACCCGCACGAAATACAGCTGGGAATTCTAAAGCGCCTGCGCGGGGTTCCGCTCAATCGACATAACGCGAAATACCAGATGCGCTATAACCCGGAGCCACCGTATAACGTGCTGAGTACGCGCGACATTGATTTTGAAACCATGCAACGGGTAAACCGATTTGCACGCTACTGGGAAATGATCGCCAGTTCGGGACGTTTCAAACACACCCTGCCATTGTGTTTGCACGGCGCGCCGTTCGACAATTTTATGCGGCTGAGTGATGCCCTTTATCAACAGGCGGGCAGTGCCTGGAAAATTTCATTGCGCCGTTTGTTCGTGTTGTTGCACGATATCTTCCAGGCCTGGGACGATGTCGACCAAAGCGCCTTGCTGCACGCCTTGCAGCTCGATTATGTCCGTGCGGGTGAAAAGGGCCGCTTTGAGTCTCTTTTCAAAACAAAGCCGGACACTGTACGAACGAGTGTTGCAAACAGGCGTCAGATCAAGGCACTGCAATAAGTGGCTGGCAGAAAAGCGTGCCAGCGTATCTTGTCAAGTTGTCAGGGCTAATCACGAACTTTCGGCTGGCAGTGCATTCAAATCCCGGCGTACGGGTGCTGGTGTGCCTGTAACCCGGGGCCTGCCATTTGGGTCAGCCGGCTGACTGTCAGGTCACAATTGTTAACATCTGCCAGCCACGCTGGCTGATGAATTTCGACTAATCTAATGCTAGATTACGCACCGAACGGGCGGGCAGGTTTTTGTCGGTTCCCGGAATATTCCGGACAACACATAATAATTACAAGGTGAGAGATATGAGCGAGGCTTCTTTGAAGGCCGAGGACACGCCAGTCGCAACGATTGAGCGTCGTGTCAGAAAAGATCGACGGCGTGGTGAGGAACGCAGGGACACTGGATTTGGTAATTTTAACGGTGTTGCACGTCGCATGACACTGGACAGGCGCAAACGTAACCGAGATAGAAGGGCGCCTGCATAAGTACAGACAGGATGTAAATATTTAAACTATATACGGATTTTTCAGCAATATCTGCTAATAATTAGTGTTGTGGCCAAAGTCCACATACTTTAACCTGAAGATGCAAAATGGAGCGCTTTATGGGTGACAAACCCCAACCAGGCGATAGCGACACCCCAGGTACTCAGCCCTCAGCTGATACTGAAGACGATCAAAAAACCCCCGGTCGGCGTTATGAAGACGGCCATAAATACGGTGAGTCTGCGCGAAAAATGAACATGGATCGCAGGGTCAAAAGCAGGGACCGGCGCGTACGTGATGACCCGAATTACAAGGGGCCTGCACGCAGATTGAATATCGACAGGCGTCAGCGTAATTCAGATCGCAGGCAGAAAGACTAAGCAATCCTTGCTATAGCAAACGCCCGCTACGCAGCGTTCGGGCAGTTCCTTACTTTATGGCGCTAGCCTGCTCAAGCTTTATACTTTTGTAGCAGACAGCTGTGCAACCACATCGAGCATGGCCTGTGCATGCCCTTCGGGTGAAACCCCGTACAGGGCTTCAACCAGCATACCGTTTTTATCAATCACAAAAGTCGAACGAACGATCCCCATTTTCTTCACCCCGTTCTTCTCTTTTTCCTGCCACACCTTGTACGCTTCACAGACTTCGCCGGAAGTGTCGGCGAGCAATACGAGTTTAAGATTAAATTTATCAATGAAAGCCTGGTGGCTTGTGCAGTCATCTTTGCTGACGCCGATGACAACGCTGTCGTGGGCAGCAAAGTCATTCACAAAACGGGTGAAGTCATTGGCTTCGATGGTGCAACCGGGCGTGTCATCTTTCGGGTAAAAGTAGAGAATCACATTTTTTCTGCCCTTAAAATCAGCCAGCCGAACTGTCTGGTTGTTTTGATCTGGTGAACTAAAGGCGGGCGCGGGCTGTTGTTTGTTTAACATGGCGGTTTCAATCCTTTATCCGATAATATTGTCTTGAGTATAGAACGCAATGTGAACAGAAAATCCCCAGTTAATCTATGGAATCATGTCTCCAGAGTCCTGCAAACAATATTGGGAATTTGGCTATTTAATACTGAGTTTCGGGTTCCACTCACCTGCAAGTAAATCGAGTTGCTTGTCATACACGGACGTTTCGACTTCCATCGATCCAAGCAGGGTGTGGAACAGATGGTCGTGAGAGAATTCACGATCCGATTTTTCGCGCAGCGCCTGCGTGTCAATATCAAAACTGTCGCTGAACCAGGCAATGGCGGGGACACGTGTTTGCGCATCCGGGGCGATAAAATAAGGCATGCCGTGCAGGTACATGCCGCTTTCACCGAGAGATTCGCCATGATCACTCATATAAAGCATGGCGGCCTCGAATCTATCGTCATGCTGTTTCAGAAAATGTATCACGCGTGACAGAAAATAATCGGTGTACAAAATAGTATTGTCATAGGTATTGGCGATTTCTTCGGTGGTGCAGTCTTCGAGCTGATTGGTTTTGCAAACCGGCACAAATTTTTCAAACGCTTCGGGGTAACGCTTGTAATAGGCAGGGCCGTGGCTGCCCATAGCGTGCAATATAATCAGGATATCACCCGTGGGGTGGCTATCAATATAGTCATCCAGACCGACCAGCATGCCTTCATCGCGACATTCGGGATCACAGATAGTATTGACTGCCGGCGACTTATAATCCTCAAAGGTCTCGCGCAGGGCGACACTCTTGGAGTCAGAATTGTTATCACGCCACAGGATATTGACACCCGCGCGCTTCAGAATATCAAGAATGTTTTCGGTTGATTTGGCGATGCTGTCACTGTAATCGTGTCGCGACAGTCTGGAAAACATGCAGGGTACAGACACCGCGGTTGTGGTTCCGCAGGAATATACATTCGAAAAATTAATAATGTTTTCCTGTTTGAGTAATGGATTGGTTTCTTTTTCATAACCATTCAGTGAAAAATGGTCGGCACGCGCAGTTTCGCCGATGACCAGGATAATCAGTTCCCGGTCGGTATCGGTTTGCGGAATGGCAGCGTCAAGCCCAATCGGTTCCAGGGTGATCGCGGCAGGGTTGTTGTCGAGCAATGCATAGTGTCCCGCGGCATATAAGCCGGCGAGCGGATTGATATACAGCCGCAGGTGTTTGTGTTCCCTGAAGAAAGTCGCGTAATGTGCGCTGAAAACAGCTACTAGCAGCACACTGCAGGCGCTGTAAGCCAGTGAGTTCAACAGGCTGAATTTGAGTTCTTTATAAAAACCTCGTTGCACGATATTTATTGAGTACACAAACGACGCAGGCAACACGCCCAGAAAAACGATGTAGGCCAGCAGCCTGGTCGTCAGCAGGTCGGATGCTTCGGCCGGGTTGGTCTCAAGCGTGTTCTGGATCATGGTCTCGTCGATCATGATGTTATAGGTGTTCATGAAATACGCTATCACTGCCGCAATTAACAGCACAGTCATCAACACGGGTTTGGTCGTGAATTTTGTACTGACCAGGTTGAGCAGCAACGCAAGCAGGCACACCAGCAGGATCAACAATGAAACCAGGAACGCGATATTCCCGGGCGTGAGCGGGTAGCTGCCGAGCAAGGCGCGCATCAGCGCAACATTGTCGAACAGGATAATAAAAAACGATACCAGCAGGATGAGTGAGGGTCTGGTCAAAGACAGGGAAAATAGTTTCATTGAATAGGTCGTGGTACCTGTGGCTGATAGCCGGGTTAATAATTCTCGTTTACACAAGCCAATAATACGGTTTTGAGCTTAAAGTGTGCTTAACTTTGAGTACGTTAACAGTAACCGCTTCGCGGTGAGTAAAAATGTCAGACGAAGATCAAAACGCCCTCGACTACCACGAGTTTCCCAAACCCGGAAAACTTGAAATTGCCGCGACCAAGCCCCTCGCAACGCAAAACGATCTCGCACTTGCCTATTCACCCGGCGTGGCTGCGGCCTGCCGCGCGATTGTCGAGGATGAAGTCAATGCCTCGCGCTTCACAGCACGCGCCAACCTGGTCGGGGTAATCACCAACGGTACTGC
>JBATHJ010000129.1:0-2272 GCA_049666625.1 Gammaproteobacteria bacterium
CATCTGTGGACTGTATGTTCTTATTTTTTAACCTCCGTGTTCTCTGTGCCCTCTGTGCCCTCTGTCGCATATCTTTTAACTGGAAAACAACAGCGTGCTAAACCTTCTGCACCGCAGGTTTGTTGGACAGCATCAGGCACAGGCTGGCGATGCGGTCACGCAGGTCGCGGCGGTCGACAATCATGTCGATGGCGCCGTGCTCGAGGAGAAATTCGCTGCGCTGGAAGCCTTCGGGGAGTTTTTCACGCACGGTTTGCTCGATCACGCGCGGGCCGGCAAAACCGATCAGCGCATTGGGTTCACCGATATTGATATCGCCCAGCATGGCAAAGCTGGCGGAGACACCGCCCATGGTGGGGTCAGTCATCACCGAAATATACGGAACACCTTTTCTGGCCAGTTTCGCCAGCACCGCGCTGGTCTTGGCCATTTGCATCAGCGAATACAGCGCTTCCTGCATGCGCGCACCGCCTGAAGCGGAAAAACATACCAGCGGGATTTTATGTTCGAGCGCAACATTGGCTGCACGCACAAATTTTTCACCCACTACCGAGCCCATCGAGCCGCCCATGAAGCGAAAATCAAACGCGATAGCGACCAGGTCAACGCCTTTGACCTTGCCGCGCAGGGCGATTAATGCATCGCGTTCATTGGTGTTTTTCTGCGCGATCAGCAGACGGTCTTTGTATTTTTTGGTGTCTTTGAACTTGAGCTTGTCGAACGGCACCAGTTCGGCGCCGATTTCTTCACGCGGCTCGGCATCAAGAAAAATATCCAGCCGACGCCGGCCAAATACGCGCATGTGGTGATTACACTTGGGACATACATCCTGGTTGCGCTCCAGCTCGGCGCGGTAGAGTACCGCGCTGCAGGAATCACACTTTGTCCACAGACCTTCGGGCACCTGGCCCTTGGTCGAACCTTCGGTGCGAATCCGCGATGGCATCAATTTTTCGAACCAGCTCATGCTCATTTTGTGCCTCTGCCCGATCAGGCTGTCTTGATTTTACTGGCACCAGCTGCGTCCATCGCATTGCGCATGGAGGCAAGAATTTCGGTGACATCAGTAATGATTTTGTCGGTATTTCCGGAATTTTCCGCCATTCTGGTAACTATAGCACTCCCTACCACAACCGCATCCGCACACGCAGAAATACTCGCTGCGGTGGCCGCATCCTTGATACCAAAACCGACACCCACCGGAATTTTTATGTGTTTGCGGATGGCGGTCATCTTCTCGGCCACCTCGGCAATATTCAACGTAGCCGCGCCGGTGACGCCCTTGAGTGAAACGTAATAGGCAAAGCCGCTGGCGGCCGCGGCGATTTTATCCATGCGCGCCTCGGTAGTGGTGGGCGCGAGCAGGAATACCGGATCAATATTGTGCTGTTTCAGCGCAGCGACATAATCACTGCCCTCTTCCGGCGGCATGTCGACGGTAATGATACCGTCGATACCGGCGCTTTCTGCCTGTGCGGCGAAGCTCTCGTAGCCCATGACTTCGATCGGGTTGAGATAGCCCATCATGATGATCGGCGTATCCGGGTCTGTCTGGCGGAACTGCTGCACCACCTTGAATACATCGTGCAGGCTGGTGTTGTGCTCGAGTGCGCGTTCGGCGGCCAGCTGTATCACCGGGCCGTCAGCCATGGGATCCGAAAACGGTGCGCCCAGCTCGATGATGTCGGCACCGGCCTTCACCATGGCGTGCATCAGCGGCAGGGTAACCTCGGGCTGCGGGTCCGAGGTCATGATGTAGGGAATCAGCGCCTTGCGCGATTGCGCCTGCAATTGTTCGAAGCGGGCGGTCAGACGACTCACAGTTTAATCCCCTCAATGCGCGCGATAGTGTCGATGTCCTTGTCACCGCGACCGGAAAGATTCACGATAATGCGTTGCTCGGGCTTCATCGTGGCCGCGAGTTTGACCGCGTAGGCCATGGCGTGGCTCGATTCCAGCGCAGGAATAATGCCCTCGATGAGCGTCAGCTGGTGGAAAGCATCCAGCGCTTGCTTGTCAGTAATCGACACGTAGTTCACCCGGCCGATATCTTTCAGCCAGGAATGCTCGGGGCCGACCCCGGGATAATCCAGTCCGGCCGAAACCGAGTGGGTTTCGATGATCTGGCCATCGTTGTTTTCCATCAGGTAGGTGCGGTTACCGTGCAACACACCCGGCTTGCCGGCGCACAGCGGTGCTGCATGGTGGCCGGTTTCGATACCGTCACCCGCCGCTTCGACACCGTACATTTGTACGCTCTCGTCCTCGAGGA
>JBATHJ010000130.1:0-1672 GCA_049666625.1 Gammaproteobacteria bacterium
GTTTAAAACTAATCGTAAATTAAATTAGATAAGCCCAACATGAAGCGAGTATGACTTATTGTTTTAATCATAAGTAGTCGTTTTTCTCTGCGTCCTCTGCGTCCTCTGCGCCTCTGCGGTTACGCCCTTAGTTTTAATTACTATAAAACTATCAATTAAACAGGTAGGCAAAATCCGAATCAATCTGGCTGAGATCGAGCCGGTTTAAAAAGTTCGAATACGACATCCACGCGGTGAGCGCGTTCATGTCTTCCATCGCGGGTGGCAGGTCTTGCGGCAGTTCAATCAGGCCGGAATCGGCGAGCTTGCCAATTGTGCCCATGTCTTCGATCGCCAGCTTGCCGCAAAACAGTAACGGAATTCGATCGAGCCGGCCGCGGCGCACTGCCAGCCGGATAAAGTTGTAGACCTGCACAAATCCCTTGGAGTAGGCCAGGTCCTTGGTGAACGGTCCGCCGGTGGGTGTGCTGCCGCGAAAAATACGCACCGCCGCGTTATAGGCGTCGCCCTGGCTACGACCTTCGGAATGCAGCAGCTGGTACACATCCAGAAACGTTGCGCCGCTTTCAGCAAGATGAATTCCCCTAATGCGGTCGGCAATACTGCGCAAGCGCGCCGGGTGCGAGCGGAACGAAACGATTTCGATAAACACCGCCAGGCCTTCCTGGGTAATGGTATCCGACGGCGTACCCTTGCTCAAAAATGTGCACGAGGGCTGGCGCAGCCCGTTGAGCGTGGTGCCGACATGCACCCAGCCTTCGTGGGCTTCGAGCAGGCGCAGGTTGCGCATGCTGAACTTTGCGTGCTTGCGCAGCTTGATGTAATCCGAACCGGCGGCGGCATCGGCGACAATGCCGTCGCTCTTGATGACTTTAACGCGGTTGTTTTCGTCATCGAACATGTTGTCGAGCCAGCTTTGCAGCAACACCAGCGCGTCATCGGTGGGGATGTCCTTGACTTCTTTTTCCAGAAACATCTGTTCATCGATATTGCGCAGCGCGTCGTCGAGCAAATGCCCAAGATCAGCCAGCGTCGAACTGCCGGAATGAAACGAATCGTTCGAGCTGCCGTAGAGTTCTTTTGAATGCCGGTAAAAATCATCCTGGCCGCGCGCATCCAGCATGTCCATCACCTGGATATATTCCTCGCACATGCGCAGCATGATCTTGCTGGCAGGGTGGTCAGCACCCAGCTCGGTGTTGATGTCGTTGCGAATGGCGTGAAACTTGTCGCGCACTTCGTTGGCGCTATAGTCGAGCGGCTGGTAATAATCGGCATCCACCCGCGGCTGGTGAGTAGCGCCATCGGCAAAAAAGTTGGTCTGGATGGAATCATCCCACTTGATGGCATCAAGAATACGTATCGGACTTTGCGCCTCGACAATGCGATCAGACAGCCGGTGGATGATCGGGCGGAGAGTGTCAGCGTTCATGGAATCGGGGGGTGGAAATGTCCTGGACCTGTTGCCAAAGCGGGTGGTAGATGCCGCGTAATATAGCACCAAGTCAAAACTGAAATACAGGAATTATTGTTGGGTTGGGGGGCGGAAAACAAGGAATGACCGCAAAGGCGCAAAGAACTATTTAAGGTAGGGCGGGCATTGCCCGCCCTACGGGTAGTAACAATTCGCTATCTCAGTGATCTCTGTGGCAACACTTCTGATCTTTTAGAT
>JBATHJ010000131.1:0-3984 GCA_049666625.1 Gammaproteobacteria bacterium
TCAATGACAAACTGCGCGTGCGCATGATCTGGATAACCTTTGGCTTCCTGTTTGTACTGGCCAGTGTCGAGGCCGGGCTTGCGTTTATGCGTGAGATCCTGATGCAGGACGAGCTCGCCACCAGCGCTATGTTGCGCGGTGATGGTACCAGCATGATCTCCGCCACAGAATACGGCTGGATCACCACCGCGGCACAAATGGGCATGGGCTTTATCCTGCCGTTCGCCCTGGTGTTTGTTGCGATACCGCTGGAAACCTTTGTGCATTCAACCCGCACCGTGGTCGGTCTCGTTGCCGCAGCCCTGCTGCGTGGTGTGTCATTTTCACTGCGCTTGCTGGGCAACCTGTTCCGCTATACCGGCAAAGTACTGGTCAACTTCTATGACCTGATCATTTTTGGCCCGTTATGGCTGGAAACATCCATCACCAAAAAGTTTTCTTCGAACAAAAAACTGACAAGCACATCAAGAAATTCACATAAGAGTAGTTACCAGGAGGCTGCATGAATACATTAATAAAAGGCCTGGCAGGCGTATGGGCGGCACTGTTATTAACAGCCTGCTCTGACTCCGGCCCGACAAATACCGGCGTGGTGTTACTGCTGGATACCTCCGGCACGTATACCCAGGAACTCGCTAATGCACAGAAGCTGGTGAATGTTCTGCTGGTGAGAATGCAACCGAGTGATTCGCTTGCAGTCGCGCGTATCGATACTGGGAGTTTCAGCGAAAAAGATATCATCACCAAGATGACATTCAATGATCGACCGAGTGAAGCTAACAAGCAGAAACGTCATTTCCGCGATGCGATGGATACCTTTGTCAAAGAAGTTAAACCGTCCAGGTTCACCGATATTACAGGCGGTGTGTTGCAGGCAGCTGAATACCTGAATGAAAAAGGCACAGGCAGGAAAACCATCCTGATTTATTCAGACCTGAAAGAAGAACTGCCCGAGGGGTATGTGCGCGATATTCCATTTCAGCTCCAGGGATTTGATATAGTCGCGCTCAATGTCACCAAGTTGCGCAGTGATAATATCGACCCACGTGAATACATGGACAGGCTCGAAGCCTGGCAGCAACGCGTCGAATCCGGTGGCGGCAGCTGGCGCGTAATCAACGACATGGACAGGCTGGAGCGTATCCTGAAAGGATAATAATAACAGTGTACTATCACTCAGGCCGCGCACTGCGCGGCCTTTTTTTTGCACTTTTTCCGTCCAGATACCGATGTTCATTTGATGTATCTCAGCGCAGCCTGTGGCTCGACGGTGTGTAATGGCCCTGACTGAGATAACATGTCTCGCATTTTTTATGTGTTCGCCAACAAATATCTGCAAACTGTATGACTGATTTTATTCCCGGCCAGCGCTGTATCAGTGACGCCGAATTGCAAATGGGCCTCGGTACCATTCTCAAGGTCGAGCACCGGACCGTCACCGTGGTGTTCATTGCCAGTGGTGAGACCCGGCTGTATGCCAAACAGTCAGCCCCGCTTACCCGCGTGGCATTTGCTGTCGGTGATACGATACGTACCCAGGATGGCACGGCCGTAACGGTAACCTCTATCAGCGAAAATGCCGGGCTGCTGACCTATAGCGGCACTGACGCTGCCGGCAAAAAACACACGGTGGCTGAAGCCGAGCTGGATAATTTTCTACAACTTAGCCGTCCCTCCGAGCGCATGTTTAACGGCCTGATCGACAAACACAAATGGTTTGAACTGCGCTACCAGACCTTGCAGGCGCTCAATGCGCTTGGGCATTCAGAATGCTATGGCCTGACCGGCTGTCGTACCAGCCTGATCCCGCACCAGTTGTATATTGCACACGAAGTCGCCAATCGTTACGCACCGCGGGTTTTACTCGCCGATGAAGTCGGCCTGGGAAAAACCATCGAAGCGGGATTAATTTTGCATCACCAGTTGCTCACCGAACGCGCACATCGCGTCTTGATCGTGGTGCCAGAAACACTAATGCACCAGTGGCTGGTCGAAATGTTACGCCGCTTCAACCTGCACTTTCGCATTTTTGACGAAGCGCGCTTCGATGACTATACCAGCCAGCACGATGAGGATGATGAGCCAGCCGACGAAATAGAAAACCTGTTCCTGTCCGAACAGCTGGTGCTATGCAGTCTCGACTTTCTAGCCGGGAATCCACAGTATTTCAAACAATGCCTCGCCGGCGAATGGGATTTACTGGTGGTTGACGAAGCCCATCACCTGCAATGGTCACCTCAACACAGCAGTGATGAATACCGGCTCATCGAACAGCTCGCTGCGCAGACCCAGGGTGTGTTGCTGCTCACCGCCACGCCGGAACAGCTCGGCAAAGAAAGTCATTTCGCGCGCCTGCGCTTACTCGACCCGGCGCGTTTCCCTGATTTTGCCAGCTTCATTGAAGAAGAAAAATCCTACGAACCGATTGCACAGGCGGTGGAAGACCTGCTCGAAGGCCGTGCCTTGAGTAAACCGGACGCGGCCATTCTAAAAAATACACTGAACGAAGGTGACAATCAAAACCTGCTCGATGCGATTGGTAAAGCGGATGATGAACTCGCCCGCCTCCAGCTGGTAGAACATTTGCTCGACCGGCATGGCACTGGCCGCGTGCTGTTTCGCAATACACGCGCGGCGGTCAAAGGTTTTCCTGAGCGCAGGTTACACAGTTATCCACTTGCGATGCCAAAGCAGTACAGTGATCTGATCGCATCGCAATCCAGCCCGCCGCCGGCACGGTTGCTCGCCCCCGAGTTATTGCACGAATCAGTCGCCAGCGATGAACGCTGGACCACGTTCGATCCGCGCCTCGACTGGCTGGGCAACACCTTGCGTGATCTGCAGCCTGACAAGGTGCTGGTGATTGCCGCCAGTGCGGAAACCGCGCTCGACATTGCCTGGCACCTGAAAAACCGCAATGGTATTCATGCTGCCGTGTTCCACGAAGGCCTGAGTATTGTTGAACGTGACCGTGCCGCGGCGTTTTTTGCCGATGTGGAAACTGGCACCCAGGTGCTGGTGTGTTCCGAAATCGGCAGCGAAGGCCGCAACTTCCAGTTTGCTCACCACCTGGTATTGTTTGATTTGCCACTGAATCCGGATTTACTCGAACAGCGCATCGGCCGCCTCGACCGAATAGGCCAGAGCCAGACGATTAACATCCATGTGCCGTGTTTCGAACAGAGTGCACAACAGGTGATGATGCGCTGGTATCACGAAGCCCTGTCTGCATTCGAACACACCTGCCCGGCGGGCCATTCAGTATTTGTGAAAGTCAAACAAACGCTGCTCGATGCGCTACAGGCGCCACAGGATGCAAAGCGTACTGAAACCTTGATCACCAGCAGCCGCAAACTGTACGTCGATATGACCGACGCGCTGCAGCGCGGTCGCGACCGTCTGCTGGAATATAATTCCTGCCGAATGAATATTGCACAGGCGCTTAAACAAAAAGCCCTGCAGGCGGATGCTGACTCCAGCCTGGCAACGTATATGGAACGCGTATTCGACTGTTACGGCGTAGACAGCGAAATTCACAGCGAGAACTGCCTGATCATCAAACCCACCGAGCACATGGTGAACCCGTTTCCAGGCCTGAGCGACGATGGCATGACCATTACCTATGCACGGGACACGGCGCTGAGTTTTGAAGATGCGCATTACCTGACCTGGGAACACCCGATGGTGCGCGATGCCATGGACATGGTCTGCGCCAATGAAACCGGCAACACCGCGGTCACCGCGATCAAGTTCCGCTGCGCCCCGGCGGGCACGATCTTACTCGAAGCCCTGTTCACGCTGGAAGCGACCGCGGTCGAATCCCTGCAATCACAGCGCTATCTACCGCCGACCACGATCCGGATCGTGACCGATGAAAAAGGCAAAAACTATGACGCACGCCTGAAGCACGATGCCATTAATGATGTCGCGATAGAGATCGACAGCTCGACCGCGGTGCAGATCGTGCGCGCAAAACAAAAAGAA
>JBATHJ010000132.1:0-11154 GCA_049666625.1 Gammaproteobacteria bacterium
GTAGAAGGATTAGCCTGTGGATCGTAATATTTCGCGGCCCTTATCGAGACTTCCGGCTCGTCATCCGCTTCTTCCTGGCGCGTCGATTTAAGTACGATCTTTGGCATCACGCCCGCTTTAATAAGCAGTGCGTTGAGTGTGCTGTATAGTGCGCCCAGTTTAGAAATGACTTCCATGTCGAACAGAACAAATAGTTCGAGACGGTCTTTGAGTTCCAGTGTCTCGGATTTTAATGTCGTCTGGAACACTTCAGCAAATCGAACCGGGCTCAGGCTTTCTTTTTCGATATCGGTAGATGTGCTTATTTCCAGGTATTCCAGCCGTGTTTCCAGGTGATTAACATCATCACCATACTGGTTCATGGCGCGTGCATGCATGGTGGTTATCGCCACCATTTCTTCCATTTCATCTTCGCTTACCAGTGACAGTTCTTCCGGTTCATCCTCGGTTTGTTGAGAAGCCGGCCTGAGTTTTTCATTCAGCGCGATAAAGAAACTGCGGTTGATATTGTCACGGTGGTGCTGTAAATGACTCAGTAACGCGAAATAGCGTGACTGATCATCATGGTTTTTACAGGATTCGGCTTTGCGATTGAGAATGTCTGGCGCTTTAACCAGCATATTTGAAAAATGCTCAATCAGGTGTTCATTGATCGAGTTGTGCATCTGCTCGATAAGCCTGGCATGTGATTTCTCGCCTGGTTTCTCAAAGCTGATCACATTGTCAGGTCGGTTGCCGGCCCCGGTTTTCTGTTTAGATACTGGTTCGCGCATCAATAGCATCTCACTTTAAAGTGGCTTGCCTGACAAAAGACTGGATAAAATTTAACCAGGCAGACAAAGCCAACACTGGAATGTCAGTTTGTATAAAGGAAATTTAAGCGCATTTGACATGCCCTGCTCAGCTAGAGGTGCCAAGCAGTTACATGATTGATTTATTTGAGTAATTTATACATGTTGCTGACAGTTATTATTATGGTGGTTGTGACTGTCAGATCGGGTACAAGTTCAGCAAATATAGCACTGGTGCAGGCTGAAACAAGAAAAATTATGAAATCTCGACACTGTATGGCAAGTTTTCCGACAAACGGTATAATTCTGTAAAGATTTCTGAACCAGGTGTCAGGATCTCTGCCAATAGAGAATTCGGTTGTTCGCCGGCATGCTGAAATCGTCACGCAAGATCAGGCCTGCATTCTCTGCCAGCGGGACGAGTTTTTCTATATCACGTATCCCGGAACCCGGGTCGCGTGCTTTTAACCAGGCATCAAAACGGGCATTGCTCTCACTGCTATAGCTGCCCTGGTAATTAAACGGACCATAGAGTAGAAACATACCACCGCTCGGTAACACACGCCCGACACCTGCAAACAATGCCTCAACCATATGCCAGTGCATGATATGCACTGAGTTGGCAGAAAAAACCGCATCGATGGATAGCACTGGCCACGCAAGAGTGACATCAAGCTCAAGTGGAACCGGGACATTGGACAGCGCGGCTTCATCTATCCAGAGGCGAATGCCGGGCAGATAGTCTGCACAATCACTGGCTTGCCAACGCAGGTGTGGCAAGTGAGCGCCAAAATAAACCGCGTGCTGGCCGGTGCCGCTGCCGATTTCCAGCAGTGAACTGGCATCCCTGAGCAAAGGCTCAATCACCTGCAGAATTGGCTCACGATTCTGCTCACATGATTCAGAAAATGGTTTTTGCATTATTTTCATTCAGTATTAGCCAGTATTTCATGTATATGCTGAATGACGTCTGTTAATCGATCATCGTCAACAATACGTTTATGCGGGCTGCACCCAGTGCAGGAATGTCACTGCGCAAGCAGTGGCGCATGGCTGTAAGCTGGAACGCCATCAGCCTTCCTGGCGAAGAGCACGTACCGGCGGGTGTGTCAGTACATTATAGGTGCCGAGTACACCTGAAACGCCAACAATGGACACGCCTGCAATTATGCCAAAGACTGCAATATTAAAATCAAACTGGTAATCAAATTCAAATATATATTCTGCCAGCACGAATGCAGTAGCGCTTGCGGCAATCCCACCGAGGAATCCCGAGAGAGCGCCCAGGGTAATAAATTCAGTGACCAGGCCGCGCAATAACACTGATTTGCGTGCGCCCAGTGTGCGTAACACTGCGTTTTCGTAACGGCGCTCGTCCTGGTTAGACTGGATTGCGGCGTAGAGCACTGCCAGTCCGGCCAGCAGGGTGAATATAAATATAAATTCAACTGCAAGTATGACCCGGTCCATGATGTCGCGTACGCGTTGCATAATAATTTCAACATCAACGACTGTCAGGTTTGGAAATGTTTTCACCAGTTGCATTAATGAGCGTTTTTGGGTTTCATCCAGATAAATACTGGTGACCCAGCTCGCGGGTACATTTTCCAGCACGCCTGGTGGCACCACGGTGAAAAAATTGATATTGAAAGTGTCCCAGTCAACACTGCGCAAGTTAGACACTTCAAAATCGGTATGCGTGCCGTTGATGTCAAAGCTGATTTTATCGCCAATACTGATCTGTAGTGTTTGCGCCAGTTTTTCTTCTAACGACAATAGTGGCGTGCCATGGTCACTTGCCTGCCACCACTGGCCCGCCACTATGGTGTTATCGAGCTGCGGCTGTTCCGCCCAGGACAGGTTGAATTCACGTGTGACCATATGGCGCGCACGTTCACTCTCATAATTATCGGCACTCGCAGTGACATCATTGATCGCAACCAGGCGTGCACGTACCATCGGGTAGAGTTGCACGTGACTGATGTCTTGTTCGTTGAAATATTCTGTGATTGCTGATACCTGGTCAGACTGAATGTTGATAATAAAGTGATTCGGCGCATCGGGTGGCAGGCTGCGTTGCCAGTCTCTGAGCAGGTCGGTCCGCACGGTTGATAGCAGCAGCAGGATCATAATACCGAGGCCGAATGCCACGATCTGTACCACGCTGTTACCACGCCTGCGCGCAATATTGGCAAGCCCGAAGCGCCATGCCACATCAACCCCGTGGCGCAGGTGGCTTAATAGATGGACCAGGCCAAGGGCAGACGCTGCCAGCACCATCAGAGTCAGGACCATGCCGGCCATAATAAAAGCAACCAGTTTTGCATCGTTCATCTGCCACTGCAGTATCAATCCGATACTGATAAACACAGTCAGATATAAGGTCCAGCGCCGGCTCTGTTTGATTGTCGCATCACGTCTTAGTACACGTAATGGTGGAACGGATTTAAGCGCGAGCAACGGCGGCAGGGCAAATCCCACCAGCATAATAATACCCGTGGCATAGCCCAGCAGCAGTGGTTTGAAGGATGATGCTGGCAAATTGACAAGTAACAGCTGGTCGAGTATCTGCGCGATCCCGATTTGAGTCAAAAACCCGAGTACACAGCCTGCACTACTG
Source organism: Gammaproteobacteria bacterium (assembly GCA_049666625.1). Taxonomy (GTDB): domain Bacteria; phylum Pseudomonadota; class Gammaproteobacteria; order SZUA-229; family SZUA-229; genus JASBSR01. Next base: position 3,412 of record JBATHJ010000132.1, read on the forward strand.
ACGATTAAAGCAAGTAACATCATTTCAAGGCTAAATAATCGAATAATCGTTCCCTGTGATGCGCCAAGACAGCGCAACATTGCACTGGTATCGAGATGACGGCGCGAAAACCGATACGCCACCGTGGCGATCGCGACGCCAGCCAGCAGCACGCTGATGATCGCGGCAAGCGTGAGAAAGCGTTGTGCGCTGGCCAGTGCGCGTTGCAGTTCGGGGCGTCCATCCTCGACACTGAGCAGTTGCTGGCCAGACTGTAAGTCTGCTTCGAGCTGTTCGCGGTAATCTTCAATTGCCTTGCGCGTGCCTCCAATGAGCAGGCGGTAATTAACAAGTGCGCCCTGCTGTATCAATTGCGTGGCTGCAAGATCATTTGCATTCATCAATACACGTGGTGCTACGCTGAAAAAGTCGCCGCCACGATCGGGTTCATAGCTGAGTACCTGGCTCACAACAAATTGTTTTTTGCCAAGTTGTAGCGCACTGCCGATTTCAATATTCAGTAACTGCAACAGGCGCGTCTCGACCCATAGTTCGCCGCTGGCAGGTATAGCGGATGTTGTGCGATCAGTTTCAAAGGCTGCATCCGCGATGCGCAACGTGCCGCGCAGTGGGTAATTATCTGTCACCGCTTTCACTTCAACCAGCTGGGGACGTTCTTCGCCGAGCACGACACTTCTGAAACTTGTTGTGTTCGCAGTGCTAAAGCCGTTTTTAGCTGCAGTTTCTGCATACAGCTGCATATCGTCGCGTGACGAAGCGATCACGAGGTCTGCGCCGATTAATTCTGCGGCCTGCAGTTTCATGCCTCGCTCGACACGGTCGATAAAAAATCCGACGGCAGTGATACTGGTCACTGCTATCAGCAGGCCCAGTGCAAGGATATTCAACTCACCGGCGCGCCAGTCGCGCCACAGCATGCGCCAGGCGTTGAGCCAGGTGAAATATATTTGTGTTTGAACAGATGCGAGTTTCATTGTATGTCTCGCGATCAGGCAGTGATTGCCGAATCGCTCACCAGCCGGCCAGCCTGCAACAGTAAGCGCCGATCGCAATGATCTGCCAGTGCGGTGTCATGTGTCGCCATGATCAGCGTGGTGCCCTGCGCCTGGTTGAGCGTGAACAGCAGGTCAATAATGCGGCCACCGGTTTCTGCATCGAGATTGCCCGTGGGTTCATCGGCAAACAATATGCGCGGTTGTGCGGCAAATGCACGTGCAATCGCGCAGCGCTGTTGTTCGCCACCTGAGAGCTGGTTTGGATAATGGCTGCCACGTTCGGCAAGATCCACGCGTGCGAGTAATTCGCGCGCCTTTTCACGCGCCTGTGTCGATCCGGCGAGTTCCAGCGGCAGCATCACATTCTCAAGTGCCGTCAGTCCCTGTAACAACTGGAAATTCTGAAATACGAAGCCGATGCTGTCTGCACGCAAGGCTGCGCGGCCGTCCTCATCCAGCTCGCCAAGATTGATTCCCTCAATCAATATCGCTCCATCGCTGACTTCATCTAGCCCCGCAAGCAGGCCCAGCAGCGTGGTCTTGCCCGAGCCCGAGGCGCCGAGCACAGCGACAGAAGTGCCCGCCTCCACCGTAAAATTGATATTATCGAGCAGGATGAGCCTGCCTTCACGAGTGGCAACGGATTTTCCGACGGAACGGGCTTCAATAAATACGTTCGAATGGTTGTTATTCATATCACTATATTAAATTATGAAAATGATGAATCTACTCTGGCGCCGCTGCATACTATTGTTTTTAATCGCAGGAAACGCATACGCCGATGCGCCTACAATTCTGGTACTCGGTGATAGCATCAGCGCTGCCTATGGTATCAATACTGACCAGGGATGGGTGGCATTGTTGCAGAAACAGCTGCAGGAAAATGCTTATAAATACCGCGTGATTAACGCCAGTGTCAGCGGTGATACCACGCGCACCGGCCTGAACCGGCTGCCGGCTGCCCTGCTGCAGCACAAACCCGAGATCCTGGTCGCAGCACTGGGTGGTAACGATGGCCTGCGCGGCCTGCCCTTTAGTGAAATCGAAAGCAGCCTGTCACAGATTATTGAACTTGGCAGAAAAAATCACGCCCAGGTGATCCTGGTCGGTGTGCGCCTGCCGCCAAATTATGGCGAAGCATATACCCGGCAGTTTGCCGAGCTTTATCTGCGCCTGGGCAAAAAATATAAAATCCGCGTTGTGCCGCGCCTGCTCGATAAAGTGGCTGATCAGCGTGAGCTGTTACAGCCCGACGGTATACACCCGACCGCCGAGGGCCAGGCACAGATCATGCACAATGTCTGGGTTGAGCTGGAGCCGTTGTTACTTGGGGTGAAAGAATAATTATCCACGGATGAACGCAGATGAACACGGATAAATGCAAATATAGAATGTTTTTTGCGCCGCAGGCGCACAAATTATCTGCGTTTATCTGCGTTCATCCGTGGATAATTAATCTCAGGTTTAATCTATATCAACCGCCAGTTCTCTGAAGGTTTGCGCATATTCGGCAAGCCGGGTTTTCAGGTATGTCATTTGTTCCGGGCTCATCGACTTGAGGAGCTTCACCATGAATTTCGCCATCAACTGCTTGTTGTAGGCCTTTTTGCTGTCTATCGAACTGTTTTTATTCTGGGCAAACTGTTTGAAGTATGCACGCAGTTGCAGGGTTTTTGTTTCAGCTGGCACGCGGGCTTTTACCAAAGGCAGCAGTTCACGCTGCCAGCGCTGGCGTTCCCTGAAGCGCTCAGCTGCAAAGGGTTTCAGGTTTGCAGCGAGCGCTTCGATTAGTTTTTCCTGTTCAGATGTGAAATCATCCAGCCAGGGTTCGAGTGAATCTTCGATGCGTTCGATAAACTGCTCTATACGCTCTGCATTCGTGAGGTCGACATATTTCTGATAAAAATCGCTGTTTCCGGTTTCTATGTTCTCAAACAACTCGTTTTGCTGTTTCTCATTCAGCAAGGCCATCAGGGCGGCGGATTCGTGAAAAGCCCTGTCAAGCAAGATGTTCCAGAAGCTTTCCAGTCTGTCCAGGTGCGCCAGTGCGTCTGCTTCAGAGATGTCCGCGCGCGCATCGCTTTGCAGCGCATCAAGCCAGGCCGCGTATTCATTCAGTTGTGTCTGCCTGTGCCAGGCATGGAAGGCGATAGATTCTATGTCAACCCGGCTGCTGAGTGCATCATCCAGTGACACCATCTCGCTAATGTATTCAGCGATAAATATATCGAGATGGTTATAGAGCGTTTTTAACGAACACGCGGCAAGCAGCATTGCACAAACGCAGGCAAGCCACGCCCGCCCTGTTGACAGCGAAGGAAAAGTATTGAGGTCTGGCGTTACTTGATAATGCGGTAACATGGTTTGTACGTTTTACCGGGTAACTTCATACGGTGTTTGGCCACAAATGAAGTCAGCAGGGTGTCAATCAGGTCCATGATCTTGTCATCGCCCTGGATTTCGAAAAGCCCGTGTTTCTCAATAGCGCGAATGCCCTCGTCTTTTACATTGCCTGCAACCAGGCCTGAGAACGCACGCCGCAAATTTGCTGCAAGTTCATGGCCTTCCTGTCGTGTGTGTAACTGAAGGTTGCGCATGTTTTCATGCGTAGGTTCAAATGGAAGCTGAAATTCTTCATCAATGAATATCGACCAGTTGTAGTAATACGCGTCTCCCGTGCTCTGCCGGTACTCGCGCACACGTTGCATGCCTTCGTGCATCACGTGTGAAACCTCTTCAGGATCGCCGACAATAATTTTATAACGTTGCTGGGCTTCTTTGCCCAGGGTTTGCGAAATGAAACTGTCTATTTCGCTGAAATAGTCAGCTGAACTTTCCGGACCGGTGAATACCAGCGGGAACGGGAGTTCACGGTTTTTAGGGTGCAGCAGTATGCCGAGCAGGTAGAGGATTTCTTCCGTGGTACCCACGCCGCCGGGAAACACCACGATGCCGTGACCGGTGCGTACAAAGGCTTCGAGGCGCTTTTCAATATCCGGCATAATCACCAGGTTGTTCACAATCGGGTTGGGCGATTCTGCGGCAATGATGCCGGGTTCTGAAATACCCAGGTAGACCCCGTCACTAATTCGTTGCTTGGAATGGCCGATGGCCGCGCCCTTCATCGGGCCCTTCATAGCGCCCGGCCCACAGCCGGTGCAGATGTCCATACCGCGGAGTCCAAGCTGGTAACCGACTTCCTTGGTGTAATCGTATTCTTTGCGACTGATCGAGTGCCCGCCCCAGCAGACCACCAGCCTGGGTACTATTACCGGCCTTAAAACATTGGCATTCCTTAATATGTGGAACACGGCATTGGTAATGCCGTCGGGCGTGCTGATGGAGAAATTCGGGTTGTCATTGATTTCGTCGCTGAGGTAGACAACATCGCGCAATACTGCAAACAGGTGTTCTGTTATGCCCTTTATCATCTTGCCATCGACAAAGGCGCTGGCCGGCGCGTTCTTCAGGTCAAGCTTGATACCGCGTTCGTTCTGGATGACTTTTATTTCAAAGCTGCTGTAGCGTTCCAGCAGTTCCTTGCCATCGTCCATGTCACTGCCGCAGTTCAGTACCGCAAGTGCGCAGTTACGAAACAGGCTATACATGCCGCCCTGGCTGGTGTCCAGCAGGCGGTTGACCTCAACCCGGGAAAGGACTTCGAGCCGCCCGGTGGGTGAAATAAGTGCATCAAATACAGCATGGGTGTTCATATTTTTGTTATGTGCTCTTTATAGGGTGTCTGACTATGCAAGCATAGTTCATTTGTCTGGTTTGCTGTGTTGCATATCGGCGTCGTGATTCAGCGTGCTGGATTATATATGAATATCAACCAGTCGCAGAGGCCGGCGCCAGCGTATAGATTATACGCCAGGTGCGTAATCGCCCGCAGCGGGTAATACCATCAGATCAGGTGTTACGGGTGCGGTGAGTGTGAAACTAGTCTCAGGCAGGTTGTACTGACATGCTGGTGCCGATGAGCACTACTCGTTATAGGTGAGAGAACAAGTTCTGCATTACCAGTTTTGGTTTTCGGTCCATGGTAAAAACACCCCAATGTTTTTCCGGTTCTTCCGGGTCGGGTGAGCCTTTCCAGGGTTCGTCAAATGCTTCGAACACAAAAGCCAGGATGTCAGCTTCCTTACACCATGCCAGTAACTCATGATAGTAGGTCGCCTGAAACTCCTGCGAAGCATTCCACGGATGTATGCCGCGACCGTTTGAACAGGTGGTCCAGCCAGCTTCAGTAATGACGACCGGTTTGTCAGGATAATGCCTGGCAACGCTCTCATAATTTTGCCTGGTATAGTCCAGCGCACCTTCAATAGTCTGGTACTCCCATACCGGGTAAGTATGCAATGAAATAAAGTCCAGTTCTGCTGCCAGGGGTTTGAGCTTTTTGGACCATGGCACATAGTTTTCACAGAAAGTGACCGGCTGTACAATGCCTGCTTTTAAGCGTCGAACATAACTGATCAATTTTTCGACACTTACCAGGTGATCGCTCCAGTCAACGCTGGCCTCATTGCCGACAGACACTGAGGAGACGATATCCGGATAGCGGTTCGCCATGCTGATTAACCTGTCTATTTCATGGCTGTTTTCCCGTCGGTTCGAAATAAGCGTTGTTTCGTCATAGATTGCGCCCCACGGACAGTTATAGTTGCTTTCTTCGGCTGCCATGTCTGCGCCAAGCATCACTTTGAAGTCCAGGGATTCATTGCGGATAACTTCGAGTACGAATTCGGCATGCCAGCTGCAATCGTAAAGCCTGAGCAGTTTCCAGTTCTCTTTCAGAATATTCAGGTCTTCATGGATATCTTTGTAAGAAGGGTAAATGCCATCAACCGGTGACTGGCCTTCTCTATAGCCGGAATAGCAGATGGCGTGTTCGAAACCTAATTTGTGTGTATTATTATTCATGATCTATCCAGCCTGAGCTTTAACTATATTTAAAATTACCGTCTTTGTCCCACAGTCCCCAGTAGGCGCCTACATTGCCTTCATCACCGGTTTTCCAGGCTTCATCGAACGATGAAAAATAGAATATTTCGATATTCTCCTGGTTTGCCCATGTATAGGTATTAATAAAATACTGCATGGCATTTTCACAGGAAGGCACAGCCTCGCCATACGCATCGCCTTGAGTGGGCCAGCCGGTCTCGCTAATAACCACTTTCTTGCCGTTGGCGGCTTTGACAGCGCGATGGTACATGTCTTTCATGTAAAGCAGTGCGTATTCCGCTGAACATTTTTCCCAGAACGGGTAACAGTTAATCAGTAGAATGTCACATGCATCGACTAATGCAGGATGTTCTTCAAACTTGTAATACGCATCAACATAACTGACATCAATACCTGGCACGGCCAGTTTCGCGCGATATATATAATCGAGTAAGGCCTGCTCTGTCAGCTCGCCACGAAGCAGCACTTCATTGCCCACGGCAAGAATGTCGACATAGCCCTGGCGTGCAATATCGATGGCATTGCTGAGCTCGATTTCATTATGTTCACTATCATCGCTCAGGCAGACGCCCACCATGGTTTTCAAATTATATTTTTTGGCGATTCGGGGAATATGCTGATGGCCTTCTACGCATGAAAATGTTCTGATCCAGTGCGTATGGGGATGTATGATATTCAAACGCGCCTCAATCTGTTGTTCGCTAATTTCAGCGCCCGGCGCCTGGCCGTCCATGTAGGGGCTAAATGAAATACCATGTATCCTGTTATTGAGGATTTGATTCAACAGCGAGATTCTTTCTGAATCTGGCATAGATGAAAAATCAATGCCTGCCAGATGTTGATTAACAGCAAAACTACCTGACATTGTTATCTCCGGGCACACAATAATTGTTAAGTATCAAATTCAATGTAATATCTTTATATGGGCATCAAACGCAATCGACTACCGGTTTCTTGTCTGTTGTTGACTGGGTAGTTTTTAAATATTCTGATTTATGCTTCGCAATATGGCTTTTATACCAATAGGCGGAATCTTTCAGAGTCCTCTGTTGCGTTTCAAAATCCACATATGCGATTCCAAAGCGCTTGCTGTAGCCTTCTGCCCACTCAAAATTGTCAATCAATGACCACAAAAAATATCCCAGGGCGGGCACGCCATCTTCACTGGCGCGCGCATATTCACAAATATATTCATCCAGGTATATGATACGTTCCTTGTCATGCACTTTACCGCTAGTTACCTTGTCTTCATTGGCCATACCGCTTTCGGTAATTACGATGGGTTGCTGGTAGCGGTCATATAAATATTTTGGGCCCCAGTACAATGCTTCAGGTGTTATCGGCCAGTTCATGGCAGTGACAGGCAAATCTTTTTCTACAGTTTCAAATCCACCTTCGGTGGCGCGTACATGAATGCCTGAATAAATATTGGCGCCAAAGTAATCCAGTTTCTGATGAATGATGTCCATGTCACCGGTGGTTATTTTTGGCATTTCACTGCCAAATAATTCAACACCTTCGTCTGGATACTGCCCCAGAATCATTGGATCTGAGAACCATGAATTATTAAAGCAATGCTTGTCTCGAATGGAAAACATATGCTGGCGGGCCGCTTCGATATCATTCGGCTGATCTGTGGCGGGTATCGATACCTTGACTGCTTGCGCTGCACTGATGAAAGGTGCTGATTTAGCGTTTGCCCTGATCACCTGAACTGACTTGCCATGCGCCAGTAAGGTGTTATGTCCGGCCAGCAGTACTTCTGAAATGCCCAGTTTAAGGC
>JBATHJ010000133.1:0-2765 GCA_049666625.1 Gammaproteobacteria bacterium
CTAGTAATGTCAGATACAATTCAAAACGAAAAATTCGTTGAACTCAATTACAAGGTCATCGATGAAAAAACCGGTGACATACTTGTTACCGTTGATTATCCCCTGGGTTATGTGCACGGTGTGAATGATGTTCTATCTGAGCAGGTGACAAAATATCTGGATGGTAAAAAAGTCGGTGATATTATCGAAGTGCCGGTTGATACTAAACTTCTATACGGTGAGCGAGACGAATCACTTGTGTTTACCGACCGTATCGAAAATGTTCCTGAAGAGTTTCGAGAGATCGGTATGACCCTCACCATGGAAAATGAAAAGGGCGAACCCAGGACGTTTATCGTCACGCGTTTCGATGACAAAACATTAACTGTCGATGGAAATAATCCACTGTGTGGCAGAGACGTTGTATTCAAGCTGGAGATATTATCGATACGTGATGCTACCGATGAAGAGCTCGACCTTGGCGGAGCGGTTGACGCCGACCCGGATCTGAACGAAATTCTCAGCAAAACCTGAATGAAATTCTCGAATACATATATTATTTATCCTGAAAACAAGGCGCTTGAGCTTGCCATAGAAAAATCTATTGGCATGCTGAGCGATGACCAGGCCGTGGATGCGATCCCGGATACAAAAATAGCCGTGGCTGATAATTTTCTTTATACGCGGGGGAATTTTGAACAGCATCGTTTCAGCACCAAGATTCTTGACGTTGCGCGTGAGGTGCTTGAAGCAGCGCTGACAGATGCATATCGCGCTCAGCAGCCATTGGCCTGGGCCGAGACCCAGAATTGTCTTGGCAATATTCTTGCGGCAAAGGCGCAGCAGCTCAGAGATGATGAGTTGTATGAAAAGGCGATTCAGAGTTTTAAGCATGCACTGGAAGAGTTTGACCAGGAAAAGTCACCCATAGAGTGGGCAGCGACCCAGAATAACCTGGCAACCGCACAGCAGGCCCTGGGCCGGCAGCTGGAAAACTCGAAATTACTGAAAGAATCCACCGATGCGTATACGAATGCATTGCTGGTATGGTCGCGAAAAGAGACGCCTGAACTATGGGCAGCAGCCATGCATCAACTGGGAGCGACTTTCCATACCTATGGCAAGCTTTTAAAGGGTAACCGCACTTTTCAAAAGTCCGTCGTCTCCTATAAAAATGCACTGGCAGAATTCGATGCTGATAATAATGCTTTCGAGTTAGCGGCGACACACAATAATTGTGGTGCAGTACTGCATAATCTTGGCGAGTCAGAAGAAAATGCAGATCGCCTGCAGGAAGCAATACGCTCTTACGAGACGGCATTAACCGTTTGCATGGAGCAGCAACTCCCGATTCACCTGGCCGTGCTCTGCAGGGTCAACAGGTCGACCGCACGTAACGTGCTGGCTGAGTTAACAAAAGATGCTGCGCTTGCCGAAGAAGCGGCTGACGAGTTTGAAGTGATTATCGAATGTTTTCCGCATGCGCTGCAACCGCTGTGCTTAAAGCATTGCCAGGCACAGATTAATGCTGCAAAGCTCGCTGGCAATGCGGCTAGCGTTTAACCGAACAGCAATTAATAGTTAATAATTAACAATTAAAGCAAGGTATTGAAGTTTGACGTCCGAAAACAATATATTAAAAAAGCCGGAAAAAGATGCCAGAAAAAAGCGTGACCCCAATAACCCGTGCCTGTTTTGTAAAGACGCACGCGGGGTGTCGCTGGAAAACGAACTTGCGTACAGCGCGCGTGATAGCTTTGCGGTGAGCCCGGGGCATACCCTGGTCATCCCGCGCCGCCATGTCGCCAGCTTTTTTGAGCTGACGCCCGAAGAGGTCAAGGCCTGCATGGACCTGATCACCGAGGAACGCAGCCTGCTGGACGCAGAGTTCAGGCCCGATGGCTACAATATCGGCGTCAACGTGGGGCCGGCGGGCGGGCAGAGCATTATGCATGTCCATATTCACCTCATCCCCCGCTACCAGGGCGATGTCGAGAACCCCCAGGGCGGGGTGCGCCATGTGATTCCTGGGAAGGGACATTACACGCGTTAAAGAGTATAATTTCGTCAGTTTAAGTGGGAGGGGCTGGCACCCCTGTTGAAATCCTCCCCATATTTAACCAATCCATTTAGGAGCTATGATATGAGCGATGCACCAAAAACCAGACCTAAGGTTCCAGAAGGCAAGGCACGTTTTCTGACAACCACTCAGATGGAAGCTAATGAAAAGGGCTACGTCGGCTATAAAACTACCTGGGAATCTTTCCAGAAAGAAGTGCCGTACCAGACACCCAAGAAGCCATAAGACAGTCGGCCGCGAGACCCTGCAAGGGACGCGCGGCGACTCAATCTGAATAGCCCGTTATACGGGCTATTTTTTTGCCTGATTTTTGTGAAATCCGAAGCCAGGGAACCTCTGATTAAGTCATGAACGAAAATCTTGAGTCCAAAATATCCAACTTCTTCGTTGCGAATCTTCGCAATAGATGGCTATTACGTGCGATTCGCGCCTTGAATTTGAACATTTTGAATCTCAATCTTTTTCGCCCAGACTTAATCAGAAGTTCCGAGCTTAAACACGCTCAGAAAGCTTGTAATCCACATTAATAAACGCGCCAATATCTGCCATGAAGCGGGTTGTCCTGCCGCCAAAACCCACATCCGGGCAGGTCTCATCTTTATCAATCGATAACACCAGAACCACGCCGAGTCTGGGCGATAAATTGTGGCTTTTAATCACTTGCAGAATCTTTTCCTTGGCTGGTTCTAGCTGCTTAATGATGATG
>JBATHJ010000134.1:0-4131 GCA_049666625.1 Gammaproteobacteria bacterium
CGACAATATTAACAGGTCGTGGGCAGATCCGCTGACACTGGCGTTAATGAATAACAATTATCCACAGATGAACGCAGATGAACACTAATAGGAACAAACAAGTCAGTCCGCGAATAACGCGAAGGACGCAAAAAATAATTAATTTTTATTTCGCGTTATTTGCGTTTTTCGCGGACGATAGCTTTGCTTTTATCCGTGTTCATCTGCGTTCATCTGTGGATAATAAATCTTTTAGAACCCAGCCTTAATCCACCGCCACAGTTCGGTTTGACGCCCAGTCGCGGAGCTGGGTTATCTGTTCTGCCATGACCACGGATAGCGGCCGGGTGGTACTGATTTCATTCAGCAGGGTTTGCGTCGTCACCGGTTCAGCGCTGGCGTGGCTGGCGTAATGCGCGCTTACGATTACCTGTTCTATTTCCGAGCCGGAGAAGCCTTCACTGGCGCGGATCAGTTCATCAAGTTTTACTGCACTCGATTCGAGACCACGTTTTTGCATATGGATGCTGAAGATTTGTTTGCGGATATCTGCCGAGGGTAAATCGACAAAGAAAATCTCGTCCAGCCGGCCTTTGCGTATCAGCTCTGGCGGCAGATCGTGAATGTTGTTTGCAGTTGCCACCACGAACACGTGCTGTTTATTTTCTGCCAGCCAGGTCAGGAATGCACCGAGCACGCGCTTTGAAGTGCCGTCGTCATTGCCGCCGGAAATGCCTTTTTCGATTTCATCTATCCAGAGTACACACGGTGCCATCACCTGCGCGGTTTTCAATGACTCACGCAAATTGCGTTCTGTCTCACCGATGTACTTGTTATACAGGGCGGCGAAGTCAAACCGTAGCAAAGGCACTTTCCAGATACCGGCGATAGCCTTGGCGGCGAGGCTCTTGCCGCAGCCCTGCACGCCCAGCAGCAATACACCGCGCGGACGGTCGAGGGACTTGCCGTTGCTTGCATCGAGAAATGCCGACTCACGGGTCTGCAGCCAATGCTTGAGCCGGGCCATGCCGCCGACTTCACTGAACTTCGCGGTTTCATATTCAAATGAAATCACATCATCACGATTCAGCAGGCGGTATTTTGCCTGCATCACTTCGGGCAGGTCGTCGCCGGTAATTGCGCCGTCATCAACTATGGCATTGCGGATCAGGCGACGTGCATCGTTGTAACTCAGGCCGCCCAGGTTTTTCACCAGCCGCGAAATATTGTCCCGACTGGTGGACAGGCGTTTGCCGCTTTCCTGTTGCCAGCGCGTGGCTTCTTCACTCACCAGTTTATTCAGTGCGGCCTCATTCGGCAGGCTGAGTTCAAACTTGACGACCATATGTTTCAGGCTGGATGGCAACTGTATGTCATGACTCACCAGCACCAGTTTGCTGCGCGTGCCTTCCATTTTCATTGCAATTTCTTTCAGATGGCGGGCGTTCACCGGGTCCTGACAATAGGGTTCGAAATCAAGCAGGATATAAACGCCTTCGCGCTCGATTGCAGCAATATGCTTGAGGACTTCGACCGGCTCGGCAATATGTTTCTGGGTGCCAAGATCGATATCCAGCCGCGCCAGTCCCTGTGTCACCGACCATTTAAATATCGACAGGGTATTGCGCGTGGCGATTTCAACCAGCAGTTTTAGTGCGCGTTTTTCTTCACGGGTTTCGATCTGCAGGATGGGTGCGTGACCGAGCAGCAGCAGTTCTAGATCGCGGGTATCCGGCATGATTTATTCTTTTTATTACGGCCAGGGGATGCATCAAGATTAGCACACAGAAATAAAAAAACCCCGGCCAGGGTGACTCTGGCCGGGGTCGGTTAGCTGTACTCGGTGCTAGCTGCTCTTGCGCTGGTACATCATCAGGCCGACACCGGTAAGCAACACCAGTAACTGCAGGCCCAGGCTTTGCGCGGTGGGATAAACACCGAGCATTTCGATGCGTGGGAAATTCATCAGGCTGGCGCTGACTATGCCGGCTTCCTGCAAGGCCGCAATACCCTGACCGGCGAAAATAACCGCAAGCAGAAACAGCAGCACTGCATTGATCTGGAAAAACTGGCGGATTGGCAGCCTGATGCCAAGGCGATACACCAGCAGAGACAGCACTATCAGCAGCACAATCGCCGCACCGATGCCCATCAGGAAGCTTTGTTCTGAGCCCTGGTCCACCTGCACCCACATCGCCTGGTAGAACAGCACGGTCTCGAACATTTCGCGGTACACCGCGATAAACGACACCAGCGCCAGCACCCACAGCGTGCTGCCTTCCATCGCGCTCGACACCTTGTGCTGCACGAACTGCTGCCAGCGCTTGCTGTGGCTGGCATTGTGCAACCAGAAGCCGACATAGATCAGGATCAATGCCGCGACCAGTGCCGCTGCGCCCTCGGTGACTTCGCGACTGGCACCGCTGATGTTGATGATATTTTCCGCCGCCCACCAGGTGAAGATGCCAAGTACAACCGCGCCAATCCAGCCGAAGTGAATATATTTCATCGCGTCGCGACGGCCGGTCTTGATCAGTGCCGCCATGATCGCGGCCAGCACCAGGATGGCTTCCACGCCTTCGCGCAGCAAAATAATAAATGCCCCGGTAAACGCGGCTTCGCCAGACATGCTGCCACTGCCGAGCAAACGCTTGGCATCGATCAACAGCGACACGGCTTCAATACGCTTTTGTTCCAGCGCGTCGATATTTGCACTGCGCGAGAGCTCGCGAAATTCAAGCATGGCCTGTTCGATTTTGAGCTTGAGCGCTTTATCCAGTACCACCACGCTCGGTTCTGCCAGCTCGAAACCATCAAGGTAGGCTGACAATGCGGTTTTATGCGCATTGACTGCATCACCGGCGCGGGCAAATTCAACGCTTTCTGCGAGCTTTGCAATACTCTTATCCAGCGCGGCATGATCACTCACCTGCAACACTTCAGGTGTATCGCGCAGATAGGTCAGCACCGCCTCGCCGTCTTTGTCTGACAGGCCAGCGCGCAATGCCAGCTCACCGGCACGGGCATACGAGGTCGAAGTGATGTCTGTGATCGTCATGAACTTGTCGTGCAGATGCCCCTGCCGCCAGAGCAGCTCACCGTTCTGGCTTTGTACCGGGCTGCCTGAAAAACGGCTCACCATAAAGGCCAGCGCCCAGCGTTGTTCATCAGCCAGATGCGCGAACGATGCCATCGGGGTGCCGGGCACGCCCAGGCTGATCGTGTTATAGAGATCGAATACGCTGCGAGAGTACTGTCGCGCACTATCATGGAAATTGCTCGGTGCCGGCGACATTCCCGCGGCCAGCTCACCATCGCCGTAGCCCAGCGCGCCATGACAACTCGCACAACTGGACTGGTACAGGCTGCGCACCTGGTCCATCGCCGGCAGATGTGCCGGTGCCACCACCAGGTCATAACTGCTGATCAGGGCCAGCTTGAGTTGCGCGGTCAAATCCGCGACCTCGCCGCCGTCCACACGGCGCTCGACCGAACTGCGGATGCGCTCAGCAGCCTGCTGAAGCTCGGCTTTGTTCGCCACCGGCGGCAGGATCTTGAGCAGGTTCAGAATTTCCCCGGAAAATTCCTGCATCTCGGCATACTCGACGCCATCGATCACCCGCCCCGCGCTGACTGTTGGCGCATAGTCCACACCCACGTAATCCAGCATTTGCAGCAGGCGCTGCGATGACTCCACAGCGGCCATGGTATCGCCGCGGGCACTGAATGAAGAAAAACAAACTGCAAATACAACAACTTGAAGAATTCTGGCTAACATGGTCGGGAACCGTTTAAACACAAATGAAAACGATTCGCATTTTGATATAAGGACTGGCTTATGTCAATTATCGCCACCGGCGCATTGGGGATATTCGGCTGATATGGCACAGGTGAACGCCAGAAAGATTTAAAGGCGAAACCGCAGAGGCGCAGAGGTCGCAGAGAAAAGCTTTTTCTTGCTAAAAGCTAAAAGGCGAAACCACGGAGGCACAGAGGGCACAGAGGAAAAGCAAATGATTTGTGTTGATAATACTGGTATGTACACGTGCCTGCCTGATGAAACTACAATCGGGCTGTTGCAACCAGCAATCGTATTCACGGGTTTTTACAAATAATTCTTTCTCTGTGTCCTCTGTGCCTCTGTGGTTTCGC
>JBATHJ010000135.1:0-3229 GCA_049666625.1 Gammaproteobacteria bacterium
GGCCAGAACCAAACAGCCAGACTGCAGCAGGTACCGGTACCGGCGTCACGGTGAACAACCAGTCGCTCGAGTAGATGTGTGTGCAATCGTTTCTTTCACAGTCCTGGCCATGGTTCAACCAGCCCCAGCCGGAGATACCGTCGAAGCCGCGATGACCGGAACCGTTCTCGTCACCCAGCTGGAAGGACAGGCCTGTGATCGTATCATCATCAGACTGATCTTCGAGTGAGAATGAGCCGAGTGAGCTGCTCAGGCTGCCAAAGTTCATGTTATCAGCATGCACCTGCAGGTCGACTTCGCCGCCGTTGGCTACCGAGCTGATGACCGTGGTGTATTCAAAATAGATGTCCCATACCGCGGTGGTGCCGGCAACGTAAGCGCCGCCGGGTGTGGTGTTGTCATCTTCACCGCCGAACGCCTGGCCTGCGATAATGATGACGGAGCCGTCCCAGTCCAGGGTCATGTTACTCAGCGCATGATCGAAATCGAAGGTATATTCTTCATTCGTATCACCGGTAAGCAGGCCGTCGAGGCGCAGGCCATACAGTGGCGGGGCCTGATTGCCATCCGGGTGGTTGTGCATGGAATAGAGGCCGGTAGTAATCGCGCTGGCCGGCGAGGAGAACAGCAGGCTGGTCGCAAACAGCGCAAGAAGCGACAATACTGGTTTGAGTTTCATGGCATTTAGTCCGAGTAGAGTTATCAGGAACTGATAGCGATATATGAGCAATATTCAGGCCATGTGGAAATAGTTATTTATTATCAGTTAGATACAATATTTCTAAGCGAGCATAATTATAAACTGTAAAAAATTACGACATAACTTCGGCGGGAAATCGTATATTTACCGGGCTTAATTATCAAATAAACACGCGTGCAGGGTTACTGTGAAAGTTATCTATCTGGTTTTACTGGATTAAACAAGGCGTCGACAGGAATTGCAGCCTGGTGAGAATGAGACAATGCCCGCCTGAATGTGTAAATAAACCTGACAGGATATATCCAGATCTAATTCAATCGATCTGTTCGCATTTCTGACACGCGGGATTTGTGCGCAGCCCGCTTATATGCGATTCTTCCCACTCGTTCGAGCTTGTAGTGCGCGCAGACTGGTTCAAGTAGTCGCAAATGATCTCCGGCTGAATATTCTAATAATAAGGACGTCACCTACAAATGAGTAGCACCAAATACCGAATTGCCATTATCGGTTCCGGGCCTGGTGGTTTGAGTGCTGCCTCCCGCGCCGCCGAGCTCGGTGTCAGCCATATTCTGCTCGAAGCCGAACCCCATATTTCAAATACCATTTTCCGCTACCAGAAAGGCAAGCATGTCATGGACGAGCCGCGCGTGCTGCCGCTGCGCAGTCCGATCGTATTCGGCTCGGGCAAGCGCGAGGAAGTGCTGCAACTCTGGCAACAGGGCATCGACAAGCTCGGTGTCAACATCAAGACAAAATCTGAAGTCACCGCTATCAACGGCAAGGCAGGCGCGTTCGAAATCAGCCTGAAACAGGGTGAAACGATTCAGGCAGAACGCATTGTGCTGGGCGTCGGCGTGCAGGGCAATCCGCGCATGCTTGGCATCCCCGGCGAAGTTGCGCCGCTGGTGCAATACACGCTGGACGACCCGGATGAATACGAAGACGAACACATAATCGTTATCGGTGGCGGCGATGCAGGCATTGAAAACGCGCTCGCGCTGTGTGGCCACAATACGGTCTACATGATTAACCGTGACACCGAATTTACCCGCGCCAAGGAAGCCAATAACGCCGCGATCCTGGATAAAATCGAAAAAGGCGACATCGAGTGTTTTTATAAAGCTAACTCGGTGCGCATCGAAGCCCTGGCCGAAGACGCGCCGCAAAAAGCCATGCTGGTACTCGACACGCCGGACGGCGAAGCCGCGGTGCCATTTGACCGCATCATCGCGCGCCTCGGTGCGATCCCACCGCGCAAGTTTATCGAATCCTGCGGCATCCAGTTTCCGAGTACTGACATGGGTGCAGTGCCCGAGTTATCCGACCAGTACGAAACCAATGTGAAAGGCATTTATGTTATCGGCGCGCTGGGCGGTTACCCGTTGATCAAGCAGTGCATGAACCAGGGCTACGAAGTTGTCGAGTATATCCAGGGCAACAATGTAGAGCCTGCTGATGAGCCATTACTAAAGGCAAAGTTCGAAGGTATTCCCGGCAAGCCGACTGTCAACAAGGCGCTGCGTTCGATTCAGAAAATCGTGCCGCTGCTCTCGGGCCTCACCGTGTTGCAGTTGCGCGAGTTTTTCATCGACAGCGATATACGTATGCCGGCGGCGGGTGAATATATATTCCGCAAGAATGATTACACCAATACCTTCTTCTGCATTGTTACCGGTGAAGTGCTGATCGAAATTGATGAAGACGATCCGGACAAAACCGTGTCGCTTAAATCAGGGCAATTTTTCGGTGAAATGAGTTTATTGTCCGGGCGCAGGCGCTCGGCCACGATTCGCGCCGGTGAAAAATGTATCCTGATTGAAACCCCGCGCCGGCTGATGAACAAGATTATTAACTCGGTCGAATCGGTCAAACGTACCATTGATGAAGCCTTTATTGTGCGCACCCTGCAAACCCGCTTCGCCAACACCACGCCGACTAAAAGCCTGGTGGAAGTCGCGCGCAAGGCAAAGCTGCGCACCTACCGTTCCGGCGATGTGTTATTCAACGAAGGCGATGAGGCGGAAAGTTTTCATGTCATACGTCGCGGCTCGGTGACGATTTCACGCCAGCTGGGCGAGCACGAAGTGGTGATGTCGTATCTGCCTGCGGGAAACTATGTGGGTGAAATGGGCATCATGGGCAAGAGCCGCCGCACCGCCACCGTGCGTGCGGCGACTGCGACCGAAACCATCGAGCTGGGTGCGGACGAGTTTCGTTACCTGCTGGACCAGGATGAAGAACTGCGCCGCACCGTCGAAAAAGAATACAAGCAGCGCGTTTCCCGAAACCTGCAGATGCAGCAGACCGGCGGCAACAGCATTATTTCCTTCCTCGTCAGCCAGGGTGTTGGTGAAGCCACCGATGTCCTGCTGATTGACGAATCGCTGTGTGTGCGCTGCGACAATTGTGAAAAAGCCTGCGCCGAAACTCACG
Organism: Gammaproteobacteria bacterium; assembly: GCA_049666625.1. Classification (GTDB taxonomy): domain Bacteria; phylum Pseudomonadota; class Gammaproteobacteria; order SZUA-229; family SZUA-229; genus JASBSR01. Next base: position 3,134 of record JBATHJ010000135.1, read on the forward strand.
ACGGCACTTCGCGCCTCGACCGCGAAGCCGGGCCCACCTATGCCTCTATTCATGTACCGACTTCATGCCGTCACTGCGAACATCCGCATTGCATGA
>JBATHJ010000136.1:0-1636 GCA_049666625.1 Gammaproteobacteria bacterium
GTCCCGGGCCTGGCGTTACCCCGCGATCCATCGACCGACATCGTCAACCTGACCAATTCCTTTGACCTGGCCGAGTTTTTCGAGGATATGAACGACCTTCTGGTCAAGGTAGATGCGGACGATGACGACGAGGAAGAGACCGGCACACTGGTGTGTTCTTAAGCTGATTTTTTGCCCCACAGTTGGATCCTGAAACTCTCAGGAGCATTAGATAAGCTGCGTATGTTATTGAAATATATTATAAGAACTAAATCAGCAGTTGAAATATGACTTCGAATATTATAGAATGCTTATGTTCTTGCAGTTAAGGAATCCAGCATGTTCGACATTTTATCCTGTAGTGAAATCAAAACCTTGTTGTCCCAGGGCGGGCAGCTCATCGATGTGCGCAGTCACTATGAATTCAGTGCCGGCGCGCTCAACGATGCGGTCCACATGCCGCTCGACCAGATGCAATACCACGTCGATGCCATCGAGAAAGACAAGCCGGTGATCCTGTATTGCCGCAGCGGCCAGCGCTCGGCCTTCGCCAAGCAGATGCTGGAGATGATGGGCTTTCGTGATGTTTATAATATCGGCGGCTATTCGCAGTACGCCAGCTGCTGATTTCATTGCCAGATATTGTATTTCACACCCGCCAGTAGCATCATGGCCAGCTTCAGAGGAGCGATGTTATGAACTACCAGATGAGTGTTGAAAATATCAAGTGTGGCGGCTGCGCCAGCACCATTACATCCAGATTGAAAGCGCTAGAGGGCGTGACCGCTGTCGAAGTCGATATTGCCGAGGGCATCGTATCGGCCGACGCAGGCGAGGGCATGGGTGAATTGCTCACTACCACGCTGTTGAATCTCGGCTATCCAGAATCGGGTACCGCAGAAGGCATGGCGGCTGCCAAAGCCAAAGCAAAATCATTTGTCAGCTGCGCAGTGGGAAGAATGAAAAGCTGAATATCAAAAAAACTGGCGAGCGTTTGTCGGCATGCTTTACAGATTAATACTGAATCTAAAATCCAGCTGCAGCTACAGCACAAATTAACTAGCTGATTAATATATAAATAATATCGAAGGCGCCAAATGGAGTCGGAATTTCTGTCAATATTTAAGTAGTTCTGAGCTCTTGAACCTTATTCGTCAGTATCTTTTACACAATTACGCCCAGCTGAAAAAGCTGATTTATTTAACTAATTGTATATTCAGTATTTTTACTAGATGGCTTAATTATTGCATTCTCTATAGCTCAGAATTCAAGGCTTCAACTTTTTTCATAACAAACAGCATTCGTGCTACTAAAAATATATAAATCAAAGGGATAGAGGAAATACCATTATGTACAAATCAATAAAGATGAGTTTCAAAACTGCGGCTGCTGCAGCTGTGTTATCTGCGGGGCTGTTTTCAGCACCTCAGATTATGGCCGGCGGCATTGTTCAATGTGGTACTGCCACCTGTACGTCTGATTTCACGGTTTCTATAGGCGGCAATGACGTTGGTGGCGGCCTGTTCACATACGATGCCAAGACCGGTGATATCGCACTTTCAACTGATGGCCTCGAAGGTGGCGTCGTCACAGACGGCGGTGGAATTATGTGGGCCGATGGCGAAAACCAGTTAATGGTCAGCTCGCTTTCAGGTAA
>JBATHJ010000137.1:0-3475 GCA_049666625.1 Gammaproteobacteria bacterium
GCTCATAGGTCAGCGCGGTGGGCACATCGTCGGTACGCAGGCGGCGCTCTTCTTTCACCACTTCGAGTTCTTTCAGAAACTCGCTTTCATCGAGACTGAGATTGCGCATGCGGTCGGCTTCCATTTCCAGGCACAGCTCCAGCCGGTCGTTGGCGATGCGCTGGAAATAGGCGGTGTAGTCTTTCGCGGTAAAGGCATTTTCCTTGCCGCCGTTGGCCGCGATAATTTCAGAAAACTCGCCCGCAGGATGTTTCGGTGTGCCCTTGAACATCAGGTGTTCCAGCACATGTGAAACCCCGGTAATACCGTCGTACTCGTAACTGCCGCCGACCTTGTACCACACCTGCGAAACCACCACCGGCGCGCGATCATTTTCGATCACCAGCACTTTCATGCCATTGTCGAGCTGGTATGCCTGCACGCCATCGCTGGCTTCCAGTTGTACCGGGTCACCCGTGACCAGGGGCTCGGGCTCATCGAGCGGTGACTGAATCAGTATCACGCTGAGCGCGACTGCAACAATAACGAGTAACAACAGGAATTTACGCATGGTTAAACAAATCTCTTAATCTTGCCAGTGGGCGATGATAGGATATCCGGCACTTCGACTCCACTCATGAATATTATGTTCGGTTTCAAAAAACGCTCGCAGAATCCCTCTACAGACACAAACCAGGACAATGACAGCAACGATCTCGCCGCGCGACTGGCCAAAACCCGGCGTGGTTTTGGCGATAACATCGCCAACCTGTTCCTGGGTAAAAAAATCGTCGACCGCGATGCCATCGAAGATCTCGAAACCAGCCTGCTCAGCGCTGATGTCGGCATCCAGGCCACCACCGACATCATCGATACATTACAGGAAAAGCTCAGCCGAAAGGCATTGTCCAGTCCTGAAGCACTGCGCATTGCATTACATGATGTCATGACTGACATTCTTCAACCCTGCGAGGTTCCGTTAAATGTGCCTGGCCACGCACACACCGGAAAACCTTTCGTGATCCTGGTGGTCGGCATCAACGGTGCCGGCAAAACCACCAGTATTGGCAAGCTGGCACATTATTTCAAACAACAGGGACTGGCGGTGATGCTGGCGGCGGGCGATACCTTCCGTGCTGCCGCGGTCGAGCAATTACAGACCTGGGGCGCGCGCAATGATGTCACGGTGGTGAGCCAGGGCACCGGCGCTGACCCTGCATCGGTAATATTTGACGCCGTGCAATCAGCCGCTGCAAAAAATATCGACGTGGTGATTGCCGATACCGCCGGGCGCCTGCATACCCAGAGCAACCTGATGGATGAGCTGGAAAAAATAAAACGCGTGATGAAAAAGCTCGATGTCGATGCGCCGCACGAAGTGTTGCTGGTGATGGACGCCGGCTTTGGTCAGAATGCACTGCAACAGGCCGAACAGTTCCACAAAACCCTTGGCCTCAGCGGACTCGCCGTCACCAAGCTCGACGGCACCGCCAAAGGTGGTATTGTGTTCGCCATTGCCAGCAAGCTTGGCTTACCGATACGGTTTATAGGTGTCGGCGAAGGCATAGAGGATCTACGACCGTTCGTCGCGCATGATTTTGTAGCGGCACTACTAACAACCAACAATGAAAAGTGAAAAATGAAAAGTGAAAAATTAAAGAAAGCCGCAGGCACATCCATTATTCATTTTTCATTATTCATTTTTCATTGCTTGTAACAGTGATTCATTTCGACAGCATCAGCAAACGTTACCCGGGCGGACACGAAGCGCTTAGCCAGCTCAGCTTCAGGGTGCCGCGCGGCAAAATGTGTTACCTCACCGGGCATTCGGGCGCCGGTAAAAGCACGCTGCTGAAACTGCTGGCAATGATCGAGCGCCCGAGCCGCGGCCAGATTATTCTCGACGGTGTCAATCTCAACAATATCAGCAACCGCCGCATACCCTATATTCGCCGTAATATCGGCATTATTTTTCAGAACCACCACCTGCTCTACGACCGCCCGGTGTTCGACAATGTCGCCATGCCGCTGGTAATCCTCGGTTATCGTCACAGGGAAATCGGCAAACGCGTGCGCGCCGCGCTGGACCAGGTGGGTTTGCTGAAAAAAGAAAAATCAGCGCCCATCACGCTGTCGGGCGGTGAACAGCAACGCGTCGGCATCGCCCGCGCGATTGTGCACAAACCCGCGTTGCTGCTCGCCGATGAGCCAACCGGAAACCTGGATCCGGAACTGTCACTGGAAATCATGCAACTGTTCGCGCGTTTCAACCAGGTCGGCACCACGGTGCTGATTGCGAGCCATGATCTTGAGCTGATCGAGCAACTGGGCGCACCCAAAATCAGCCTGAAAGACGGCCGCATGATACACAATGACCTGGCCCGGGCAGGTGTTGCCTGAGCATGCAAAAAGCCGCCCATACCAACAGCCTGTTCATTGCTTACCTGGTGCACCACCTGCGCGTGTTCGTCGCCAGCCTGGGGCATCTCAGTCGCGCCCCGGTGGCGACCCTGATGACCAGCGCAGTGATCGCGATTGCGCTCGCCCTGCCGACCGGCATGTTCGTGGTGATCGAAAATGTCGGCGTCCTCAGCCATAGCTGGGACGGTTCGACCCAGATTTCGCTCTACCTGCACAAGGCGGTGAGTGCGCAGCAGGCCCAGGGCCTGGCCGATCGCCTCAAGCTGCACCGCGATATCAATGCGGTCAGCATGATCGACAAAGACGACGGTTTGAAACAGTTCACCGCATTGTCAGGTTTTGGCGATGCCCTGAAATACCTCGATGAGAACCCGCTGCCGACAGTGCTGATCGTGCAGCCCCACATCGACGCCAGCCAGCCGGAAGCGGTGAATGCGCTGGTGCAGGAGCTGCAGGACGATCGCCTGGTCGACATGGCACAGCTTGATATGGAATGGGTCAAGCGGCTCTACACCCTGCTGGAGCTGGCGCAGCGTGCGGTGTGGATTATCGGCGGCCTGCTGGCACTGGCGGTGCTGCTGATTATTGGCAACACCATCAGGCTCGATATCGAAAACCGGCGCGCAGAAATCGAGGTGTCCAAGCTGATCGGGGCCTCCAATGCCTTCATCCGCCGACCGTTTCTCTATACCGGCCTGTGGTACGGCCTGCTGGGCGGAATTTTTGCCTGGATTCTGACCTCGATCTCGCTCGGCCTGCTGGATGACCCCATCCATCGCCTCTCGGGGCTCTACCAGAGCAGTTTCCAGCTCAGTGGCATGAGCTTTAGCCAGGTAATCAACCTCGTCGCCCTGAGCTGCCTGCTCGGCCTGGCCGGCTCGTGGCTGGCGGTGGGGCGCCATCTCAGTGCTATCGAGCCCAGCTAAACTGCCTGGACTCAAGGCCGCCATGCGGCGCCAGAACACCCCTTTCGCGGCCGCGAAAATGAACTTTTCACCCCATTAGCACTCCTACCAAACGAGTGCTAAACTCAGCTACAATTGATATAAAAGGAGGGAGCATGACTACAGCCCTG
>JBATHJ010000138.1:0-1880 GCA_049666625.1 Gammaproteobacteria bacterium
TCCTCGCGGCCGAAGCCGAAGCCGAAGGTCTTCAGACCCATGGATTCATAAGCAATGGTACCGGCGTAAGCAATCAGGTCAGCCCAGCTAAGCTTGTTACCGTATTTTTTCTTGATCGGCCAGAGCAAACGCCGCGCCTTGTCCAGGTTGACGTTATCCGGCCAGGAGTTGATCGGCGCAAAGCGCTGGTTGCCGGTACCCGCACCACCCCGGCCATCAGCGGTACGATAGGTACCAGCCGCATGCCAGGACATACGAATCATCAGACCACCGTAGTGGCCCCAGTCAGCCGGCCACCACGGCTGGCTGTCAGTCATCAACGCGTGCATGTCTTTTTTGAGCGCGGCAACGTCTAGTTGTTTAACCACTTCTCGATAGTTGAAGTCCGCACCCATTGGATTGGACTTGCTATCGTGTTGATGAAGAATATCCAGGTTCAGGGCTTTGGGCCACCATTCCATGTTCGACATGCTGGTTTCTGTAGCACCACCATGCATTACCGGGCATTTGTTCTCAGACATAGATATAACTCCAATTGACTCAAGACCGACGATTTCGGGTTTGTATAGTGACAACATACATCGCCAGAGAGTCATCTGGCTAATATTGCTTTACGAAATTGGTAATAGGTACTGACTATCGACTGAATAATTGGGGTCAGAAAACAATTCTTTCCAGGATTAGTGAAAACTGTGTTCTGAACAATCCCTTTTACCGCTGACCCATTTTTCCTTTTCGTTCTCCGTCACCATTCTCCAGTAGCAGTAGAATTTTTGAGCACTTTGAGGTATTTTATTAGTTTGTTGAGTGACACTCTTCTCTGGGGTATAAATCATACACTCAGGCTGGAGGCAATGATTTCGCTCTATGCGAATAAACAGGCGCCCACTTTCCGTGGGTAAGACAAGGAGAATCGACAATGCTTTCACTACTAGATCATATAAATCTTCGTAAACATACTTACCTTAGCACCGTTATCGCTATGCTCTCAGCAACGCATACCATGACAGCTAATGCTGATCTGATCACTGTATTTGACGGAACTACAACCGGTGGCTGGTCTCTCGACAATGCAGGAATACTCACCGCTACAACCGATGCAGCGGGTACCGGTCTGCCCGGAATAGAAGCGAATGATCAGAATGACGGCGGCACCTACTATGTTTCTCCCTGGACCGGTGACTTGAGCATAGAAAATGGACAGTACCTGCGGTTCGGCCTGATCCCGGGAAATCCCGGTGGAAGCTGGGTACCATCGACGCAAGACATCATCATACAGGGCAATGGCATGCAACTCACCGCAGACCTCGCTTTCGATACCATCGCACCACCGCCCGGAGTACTTATATCATTAGATGTACTTTTAACTGGTGCGACATTCGGTACAGATGACACGACTTTTGCTTCGGTGATGAGCAACATCACTGCCTTTAAAATTCGCGCTGAATACTGGAATGCAAATGGAATCGAAAGCTACCTGGTAGCCCCGGCCGTGGTTCCACTACCCGCTGCTGTATGGCTATTTGGTTCGGGCCTGCTTGCTATAGCAGGCATAGCAGGACGAAGGAATGCAAAAAAGGGAACGTAGTGAGCTTCTCCCAATAAAACGGACGATTTAATTTCCTGGTTACCGGAAAATAAACCTGCCCATTCTTTATCCTACACCCCGTTCTTTCAATCGCAATAATTGGGGTCAGAGCGCAATACTCTCTAGTATTAGGAACAATTGTTCTCCGACCCCTATTTTTTTATTTAAAACAAATAAAAAAGACCACTACCAGGATTTATAAGGTAGAAATTTACCGTTCCATGTAATTACAACCCGGTCACCAGCCGGGTTTTCTTCTTTATCAATGTGCATAGAGAAATCGATTGCACTC
>JBATHJ010000139.1:0-3972 GCA_049666625.1 Gammaproteobacteria bacterium
TCGCATACTCTGCAGCATTCTCGATGCGGGCACAGGGCTTCTCGGTATTCTGGATACGCGTGACGGCACGCTGAATCGAGTTAAATCCGGCTTCAATAGTTTTTCATGTATCAACGCATCTGCCGAAAACGCCAGCTTTATCGCAGCATCAGACAACAGTTTTCCACAGATTACTCAACTGGATCTAACATCCGAAACAGCCACCCCAATCAAGTGCGCTTGTGAATTAGATCTGGATCAGCGCTATTTTTCCAGGCCTCAGCAGATTGAATTTACCACGCGTCACGCCGACCAGGCTTACGCAATTTATTATCCAGCGTGCAACCCGAAGGTTAACCCGCCTGCCGAACAAAAGCCGCCATTGATCGTCATCACCCACGGCGGGCCGACTGCCTGTAATAATGCAACACTGGATTTGCGAAAACAGTTCTGGACCTCACGCGGTTATGCCGTACTCGATGTCAATTACAGCGGCAGCACCGGCTATGGCCGCCAGTACCGTGACAGACTGCTCGGTCAGTGGGGCATACGCGATGCCGAAGACTGTTGCGATGCAGCCATGTTCCTGGTCGACGCCGGCCTGGTCGACGCCGAGCGCCTGATCATCAAGGGCAGCAGTGCCGGCGGTTATACCGTATTGTGCGCGCTGGCTTTCCACGATGTATTTTCCGCCGGCGCCAGTTATTACGGCATCGGCGAACTCGAAGCCCTGGCGAAGCATACGCATAAATTTGAAGCGCATTATCTTGATCGCCTGGTCGGGCCTTACCCGGAAATGCGCGAGGTGTACGCACAACGTTCGCCGATTAACCATGTCGAACAGCTCAATTGCCCGGTGATTTTTTTCCAGGGGCTCGATGACAAGGTGGTGCCCAAAGAACAGGCCGAGATGATGTTCGCTGCATTGCGTGATAAAGGCGTGGCGACGAGTTACCTGGGATTTGCAGGTGAGGCGCACGGCTTCAGGAAGGCCGACACTATCATCGCCTGCCTTAGGGCCGAGCTGGAATTTTATGCGCGGGTGCTTAATCTGCCGCTTGATGACGAATGTGATGGCAGGCTAAAAATTGAAAACGATTTAGAACATGGGCCTTAACTGAAGCGCACAACTTCTATTTTCATATCCGCAGTTTTCCTTATCTCACCGTGATGGATAGCGAAACTGCCCTTTTTCAGATCTTCGTAATACCATTTCAGGGTGGTAATCACCACCGGGAAAGCCAGCGTGTCCCAGGGGATTTCATGCTCGCTGAGCAGCGCGACATCGAGGCTCTCGGCGCCCGGACTGGCGCTGCCTTCGTGCAGGGTGCCGCGATACATGGTGTAAATCTGGTTGATGTGCGGAATACTGAAAACGCTGAATAATTCCATATCACGCATATCGGCATTGGCTTCTTCCATTGATTCGCGGGCTGCGCCCTCCATCGCGGTTTCACCGTTTTCCAGAAATCCCGCGGGCAATGTCCAGAGGCCGAGACGCGGCTCAATCGCACGTTTACACAGCAGGATTTTATCGTCCCATTCCGGAATACAGCCGGTCACCACGTTCGGGTTCTGGTAATGCACAATGCCGCACGCCGGGCATACAAACCGCTCGCGATTATCACCTTCGGGAATAATGATGTGGACTTCTTCGCCACAGGCTGAACAGAACTTCATGGAATTTCTTCTGCAAACTGACTGTCGTACATGTTACGTGATTTAGGCCGGTTTTTTGCATAAAACAGGCAAAATTCTGCACTTGAACTTCAACCGCAATGCGACCTATGATGTAAACATAAGTATATAGTCGTTCTGCTAGCAGGCAGGTGGTGGTTTGGTGCTGCTCGCATGCCAGCCGCTCATTGGCGAAACGGCTAAATCCATTTTGACTGCAACACGGAGACAGCGATGAGAAGACTCTATTTTACCCTTCCCGATATCAACACGGCCAATACCGTGGTGGACGAACTTTTACTCAAGCGCATTGATGATCACCATATCCACGTGGTTGCGCGCGAAGGCACGCCCATGGGTGATTTGCCCGAAGCCAGCCTGCTGCAGAAAAGCGACTTTATCCCGGCGGTCGAGCGCGGTCTCGCGGTCGGCGGCATAACCGGGGTGCTGGCCGGAATTGCAGCGGTCACCTTTCCGCCTGCCGGCCTGATACTGGGCGGTGGCGCGATTCTGGGCACCAGCCTGGCGGGCGCGGGCATCGGCGCCTGGGTCTCCGGCATGATTGGTGTCGGCGTGCCCAATACCCAGATCCAGCAGTTTGAAAAAGCGATCGAAGCCGGCGAAGTCCTGATGATGGTGGACGTGCCCAAGGAACGCGTGGAAGAAATCGAAAAGCTGATTTACGGCCACCACCCGGAAGCAGACATGAAGGGTACCGAGCCGCATATTCCGGCTTTTCCATAGACAAAAGCGGCACTCGATTAAGCTGTTCTAACAGCAAAAAGCCGGGCATTGACCCGGCTTTTTTAGTGTCTGGCCTCAGGCAAGGATATCCGGAATCAGCTTGTCTTCGATCAGGGCGATCTGGTCGCGCAGCTGCAATTTGCGCTTTTTCAGCCGCTTGATCTTGAGCTCTTCCATCTCGCCGCCACACAACAACAGGTGAATCGCCTCGTCGAGCGTGCGATGCTCATGCTTGAGCTCGATCAGCTCGAGTTTCATGGCTTCGATTTCTTCATCGGTAAAACTGTCGATCACGTGCGGCTCCCGTGGAATAGGGCAAGGTATCACACTCTGGAAAGCCGCGACAACATCCGCGAAGCCACTTGCATATAGCGTGATACTGGAATATAGTTCGAAACATGTCGAATTGTGAAACTATTGATACCCGCCATTACGCCTCGGTGTTTCGCGCGCTGTCAAATCCGCACCGGCTGCAGATATTTCACCTGCTCACCGGCTGCTGCGAACCAGGCACGCCATGCGCCACCGATGACATGCTGAGCTGCTGCGTCGGTGACCTCAACCAGCAGGTGGATATCGCCGCCTCGACGCTGTCGCACCACCTGAGAGAACTCCACCAGGCCGGTCTGATCGAGATGCAGCGTCGCGGTAAACAGGTTTTCTGTTCGGTCAATCCCGACACCCTGGCGCAAATCAGAACTGTCTTCGGCAGCGCGCCCCCGATTCACGCAAATCCAGAAGGTGACTTATGAAACCCGATCCACAGAGCCAACAGAACGCTGACGAAATTCGGCAAAAAGTCCGCGCCAGCTACGCCGAAGTCGCCGAAGCCAGCAACAACGAAAGCGACTGCGGTGTCGGCGCGAGCTGTTGCGGCGTTTCATCCGATACCGCGATCAACACCCTGGTATCTACACGCATGGGCTATTCGCAACAGGACCTCGATGCTGTTCCGGGCGGTGCCGACATGGGCCTGGGCTGCGGCAATCCACGCGCTATCGCCGGTATTCGCCAGGGCGAAACCGTGCTCGATCTCGGCAGTGGCGGTGGTTTCGACTGTTTCCTCGCCGCTGCCGAAGCCGGTGAAAACGGCCGGGTGATCGGTGTCGACATGACCCCCAGCATGATCAGCAAGTCACGCGCCAATGCTGCCAAGGGTAATTTTGTGCAGGTCGAGTTCCGCCTCGGTGAAATCGAAAACCTGCCAGTCGCCAATGACGCGGTCGACGTGATTATTTCCAACTGCGTGATCAACCTGTCACCCGACAAGGTGCGCGTGTTTGCCGAAGCCTTCCGCGTGCTCAAACCCGGCGGCCGGCTCGCAATTTCCGACGTGGTTGCCAGCGCCGAACTGCCGGATGAAATTCGCAACGACCTGCAACTCTATTCCGGCTGCATGGCGGGCGCATCACTGGTGCACGAGCTGGAACGTATTCTTGATACCGTCGGCTTTCAGAATATCGCCATCGCGCCCAAAGACGAGTCGCGCGAATTCATTAAAGACTGGGCGCCAGGACGAGGCGTGGAAGACTATGTTATTTCAGCCACCATCGAAGCGATAAAACCCGGCGG
>JBATHJ010000140.1:0-2635 GCA_049666625.1 Gammaproteobacteria bacterium
GGCCGTGGGCTACCAGGGAAGAATTGAAAATCTGGATGCCGGGTTTGTCGAAGCCGAGCAGCAGGCGCGCAGGCGCAAACCCGTGGATAAAATCGTATACGAAGGGCGCTGGGGTTAAAGGCTAAAACGCAATCACTGGCCGCGGGATACAGCACCGGCCTGCATCCAGCCAGCGCGCCTGCGCAACAATGCATAGCCGCCGAACAGCAATGCAGAAAAGAACAGGTTACCCAGCAGCGTATTCTGGAAGAACGGAATGCCCGCAGCATAAGCCTGTGCCAGGCCCTGCAGCGTCATCGGGTAGAGCGCCGAAGTCAACCACACGCCGAGATTGGTGATCAGGAAAAATACGACTGAAGTACCGACCACGGTTGCCGCCAGGATACTTACGCGCTGTGTATTGCGCAACGCGAAGCCAGCCAGCACGGTCAGGCCAAAAGCAAAATAAACAAATACCATAGTGTCGTGCAGGCCAATCAGCAAATCGCCGGCAAACAATGCGACAAAGGGCACCAGGAATGCCGCGCGCTTATCACTGAAGCTGGCGCCGGCGAACAGGGCCATGGCCGCAATGGGTGACACATTGGGCGGATGCGGCAGATAGCGAAACAGCGCAACCGCGATGATGATGGCAACAAGGGTAAAAAAGCGAGCATTCATGGCTGTGTCTCGTAACAGGGCTAATCCAGATGAAGCACGATTCTACCACACGCCGGCCACAGGATTGCAGTGCTGATAGCCTGCAAGCGCAGCGAAGTGTCATCACCCGGTCGATAACACAGGCGCCTCGAATATTGGCATCAGCTACCGATAAGCATATAGTGTGGGCTCACGCCGTCGCTTCAACATTCATGCACCACAAACAATAACGTATAAGGATTGCCATGAAAGCCTCTGATCTATTCGTCAAATGTCTCGAAGCTGAAGGTATTGAATATATCTTCGGCGTTCCCGGTGAAGAAAACGCCGACTTCATGATCTCGCTGGAAGCATCTGAAACCATCAAGTTCATCCTGTGCCGACATGAACAGGGCGCAGCATTTATGGCGGAAATCTACGGCCGTCTCACTGGTCAGCCTGCCGGCTGCCTCGGCACGCTCGGCCCGGGCGCCACCAACCTGATTACCGGGGTCGCCGATTCCAACATGGATCGCTCACCCATGCTGGTACTCACCGGCCAGGGTTCTACTGAAAGACTGCACAAGGAATCACACCAGATCATGGACGTGGTGCACATGTTCGAACCGGTGACCAAGTGGGCGACGACCGTATTACACCAGGACAATATTCCGGAGATCGTGCGCAAGGCGGTCCGCCTGGCGCGCACTGAAAAACCCGGTGCGGTGCATATCGAACTGCCCGAAGACATCGCCAAGAACGACGCCAAAACCAGCCCGATGCAGCCGCGCCGTTTCAGACGCCCGGTGCCCGACGACAAAATAGTAGACCAGGCCTACCAGATCCTGAAAAAAGCCAAACGTCCGATCATCCTCGCCGGTAACGGCTGTATTCGAAAACGCGCCAGCAAACAGCTGCGCGCGTTTTGCGAAAAAACCGGCATCGGCGTAATCAGTACCTTCATGGCCAAGGGCTGCGTCGACATGAATGCTGACTACTGCCTGTACACCATCGGCCTGCAGGCCAAGGATGTGGTCGCCTGCGCCATCGATGCCGCGGACGTGGTGTTGTGCCTGGGCTACGACATGGTGGAATACCATCCGGAGCTGTGGAATTCAAAACGCGACAAGCACATTATTCATGCCGACTTTTTACCGGCCGAAATCGATGAATTTTTTCACCCCGAAACCGAAGTGGTCGGCGATCTTGCGCACGCGCTGTGGATGTTCAACGAACGCGTGACAGCAGAAAAGACACCACTCAAGTTCGATTTATCACAACAGGCTGCCACCCGCCGCGACATGAGTGCCGAACTGGAAATGTACAAGGACGACAAAACCAGCGGTGTCATCAAACCGCAAAAAGTGCTGTGGGACGTACGCCAGGTGATGGGCCGCCATGATGTGCTGCTGTCCGATGTCGGCGCACATAAAATGTGGATTGCACGACATTATCAGTGCCATGAACCGAATACCTGTTTAATACCCAATGGTTTTTGCTCGATGGGCTTTGCCCTGCCCGGTGCGATCGCCGCCGACATCGTGTACCCGCAGAAACGCATCCTCGCGATCTGTGGAGATGCCGGCTTCATGATGAACATGCAGGAAATGGAAACTGCTCGACGCCTGAATTCAGATATCGTTGTCATGGTATGGGAAGACAAGGAATACGGCCTGATCGCCTGGAAACAACAGGCACATTTCGGCAAGCACACCGACCTGTCATTTGGTAACCCCGACTGGCTGAAACTGGCCGAAGCCTTCGGCTGGCACGGCCACTTCGTCGACAACAGCGAGAACCTGGTCGACACCCTGGAAACCGCGTTCGAAGAAATGGGCCCCAGTCTGATCGTGATACCCATCGACTATGCTGAAAACATGAAGCTAACCAGGCGACTGGGTGATATCGCGTGTCCTATATAAAGAACTTTTGCCACAGAGGTCACAGAGAACACAGAGAAAAGCGATAATTAATGTTATTGATCCATTAACTCTCTGTGTTCTCTGTGACCTCTGTG
>JBATHJ010000141.1:0-5660 GCA_049666625.1 Gammaproteobacteria bacterium
TGAGCTCGGCCAGTGCCGCATGATCGAGCGCATCATGATCGATATCGACGTCAACTGCCTGTGTAAGCTGTTGACTACCAGGCTGCACTGATATTTTGCGATGTTGCATTGCGCCGATATGCACATCATTGCTGTTGTCATTGCCCTGGATCATCCACAACAACCAGAAAATCACCGCGAGTGAAACCAGGTTCACAATAACCAGGATGGTCATGGGTTTATTTTCAAGCATCGACATGGCTATTGCTTCAACATGTCCACCGCGGGCATGGCCGCCGGTGATGACCCTGCGCCCGTGACCAGCAGCATGGCAACCATTAATACGCTGCTTCTTTGCAGCCGGCATTCTGGTTTCATTTGTTACCCCGTCAGTGAAGCACGTAGACAGTCACTCTAATAACATACACGCCCTGGATCTTATGGCTTTATTCACGTTAGTGACTGAAATATATGGGATTTTGGCGCTGCTTTAAACAGTTATTTTGCCAGTTATGTGATTATGACAGGCTAACCCCGGCCTGCGATAACAGTAACCGACGGACGGTAGAAGTCGACTTTATGCAATTTCCAGCATCACCGCTTTCTGGCAATTGAAAGCCTTGCCGGCAGCGATCGCACGTCGCGGCTCGAGGCGTGTCAGCACAGACATGAAACCATCACCCATCAGGCTGATGAAATACTCGTTGTCATGGATCCTGTCCTGCCTGAAAGCAATCACCGACTGGCATTGCCTGATCACAGGCCCGGAGAGCTCGGTCAGTTGTTCATCCACCACGATCAACCCCAGGCCATAGTCACTGTCCTGTTGCGCAATCAGCTGAATACTGTCGACCAGGGTGGATACATCGAGCGCGGTGCCTGCCGATGACGCAAGCTGGGCAAAACTGGCACTGATTCCGTCGAGTACCACGCACAGACGCACGCTGCCAAATTTTTTCGATCGTGCCAGTTCATACAGCGCATTCAAAAACCAGCTGGCATATTGCAGGCCTGCCGCAGCTTCGGGAAATGGCGGCAATTCCAGCCTGGCGATGCCGGCATCATTTTTCAGAAACTCGGTGACCGCGGCCATAAAGCCACCGCGCAGGATGGTTTCCTGCAACAGGATCACGTCCCTGTCCTGCTTAAGGGGATCACGATCAAGTTCATCGCACATCACTTCTGCGGCCTCGGTTAATTTTTTCTGGAAGGCAGCGCTCACCAGTGAAGCAATTTCCGGATCCGGGACTACGCTGTCTTCCGGGCCGCAACCAAAACAGATAAATTTTGTTTTTTCATTCGCAGCGCGTGAAATCAGCTTGCGGGTAAAAGCGGATTTTTCTGTACCCGCTGCACCCAGCACCGCGAGATTATGCGCCAGCGCAGTTTCGCAGTTGATCACCACCGGGTAGTTGGTCGCGGGAATTGTGCCCAGCTGGTATTCGGGCAGTTCGGGTTCCGCTGCGACAATTTCTTCCGCTTTATAAATCGGGCAATACAACTCTGGTACCCAGTCTTTTTTCTCAAACTGCATGGTGTCTTCGTTCCAGCAGCCCAGCTGCAATGCCAGGCCCGAGGCAGGCACCGGCACCTGGCCGTTATCGTGCATCACCGGCGCATACAACACCTGGTAGAACACATCACCATCGGCCCGCTTGATATTCAGCAGCTCACCTTGCGTGACTGACAGTCCGGGCGCGGCCACGAACTGGATTTTATCCACTGTGCGCCGGTCACCGATCGTACCTGCGAGATGCTCGAATAAATAGATCGAATGCCGGGGTGTTAGCACATAGACATCACCCGGCACTGCCGGACTAAAGCGCCGGGTTTTCAATTTCAGCTCGGCAAATGAATCGTCGGTAATGATCCGCAGCCAGTGTTCGCCGTTCTCGACATAGTGATCAAGCACCAGGCCGGTTTTCCATTCACTCTCGCCGTCATTATCGATTTGCATACCCAGCACATCGAAGCGCGATGGCAGGGTCTGATCTGAGTGCATGCGTGCCAGCAAGGTGCCGTTTGAGGGCGAGGTTATGATCTGGGCAATACCACGCGGAACGTGCACGTCTGGCACAGTTTCAACAACGGGGTGAACGTCGGCCTCTGCTGCGATGACAGGTGCTGCTGAAGTGTCTGCTACTGAAGTGTCTGCTACTGAAGTGTCTGCTAATGCAGTGTCTGCCAATGACCGGTCTTTCGCTGCCAGCGTCGCGAGTATTTTTTCCGGGTTAACCAGTAGTACCAGCAGTGCATAGCCCGCGAGGACAAGAAACATGTTCGAGCGCGCCTGGTAATACAGCACGCCACACAGTACCAGCATGGTTAGCCACAAGACTGTTTTGTGACCCAGCCAGAGCGGCAGGCTGTGCAATGACAGCACAACATGGTTCTTATCAGCAGACAGAGGCTTTTCCTGTCCCAGGCTGAACAAGGACACCAGCGCAAGCAGTAATACCAGCGCGCTATAGGCGACAAATGCCGGGTACCAGATGAACGACGCCTGCACCAGCGGGTACACCGGTGACAGCAGTAACAGAATGGAAGTTGCGGAAATAATGATATCGGTCGGTCGAATGAAATAATGCTGCACCATTATCATGGTGAAACTGAGCAGGACAAGCACCGTCAGGACGTGCTTACCATTGACGCCGAGCGCAACCTGCGGGTTCTGCAATACAACGAACCCCGTGAGCAGCATTAGCAGCACAACCATGAACAGGACTATTCGCTGATCGCTGGGCATATACTTGCTGATTACCAGTTGTGGCTGAATATACGCATAATACGCTCATCATCTGCGATATCAAACTCTACGCTCATTGGCGTGTTGCACCTGTTACAACAACTGCAGTGATACCAGAAATAAAAAACCCGGCGAGGCCGGGATTTTTATTCTATGATGCACCAGCTTATAAATGCCTGCACGCTGGCTTTGTTTACTGGCGATCTCTTCCCGCTTCCTGGCGCGGCTGATCTGGTTCAGCTGACGCTGAGTAACTGCACGCTGAATAACGACTCTGCATCCGTCCAGACACGCTCGACGCTAAAACCTGCACGCCCGGCCAGCGCGGCAAAATCATCCAGCTGGTATTTGTAGGAGCTTTCGGTGTGAATGCTTTCCTGCCCGGCGAATTCGAAGACCTCGTCAGCCAGCACCAACTCCTGTGCGCGTTCGCTCACCAGGTGCATTTCGATACGCCCGCGGGTGCTATTGAAAAACGCATGGTGCGAAAATGCGGCAGGATCAACTTCAGCATCCAGCTCGGTTTGCATACGCCGCAGCAGGTTGAGGTTGAACTGGGCGGTGACGCCTGCGGCATCGTTGTAGGCACGATTCAGGGTGTCGATGTTTTTCTTCAGATCAACACCAATCAGTAACTGTCCGCCCGAACCGACACAGTCGGCCACCTGGCGCAGAAACGTCACGGCATCTTCGGGTTCAAAATTACCAATGCTGGATCCCGGAAAAAAAGCTACCATGCGGCCGTGCGTGGTTTGACTCGGCAGTTCAAGCTGTTGCGAAAAATCGGCACACACCGCATGCACTTCCAGTTCGGGATAATCCTGCGCCAGCCGGCGGGTGGATACCAATAAAAATTCCTTCGATATATCCACCCCCATGTAGCGCGCAGGTGACAGCGCATCAAACAGCAGGCGGACTTTTTCACTGGCACCGCTGCCGAGTTCGACCAGCACACAATCCGGCCCGATAGACCGCGCAATATCGTTCGCGTTGTGCTGCAAAATGCCGATTTCTGTGCGCGTGGGGTAGTATTCCGGCTGTTTGCAAATTTCATCGAACAGCTCGGAGCCGCGCTGGTCGTAAAAATATTTGGGTGCGATCTGCTTCGGCGATCGCGCCAGGCCGGTCAGCACATCACTGAGAAAATCACTCTGTTCTGGTGCGTAATCGTAAAACCGCACAGCGGTTTTTGCGGCGATATTCATGCGTCCTCCGCGAGTCGAATACCGCTGAACTGCCAGCGGTCAGCAGGATAAAAGAAATTGCGATAACTGGCGCGAATATGCGCCTGCGGGGTCGCAAACGAACCGCCGCGCAGCACCATCTGGCTGCACATAAATTTGCCGTTGTACTCACCGATCGAACCTGCTGCCGGCCGGTAACCTGGATACGGGCCGTACGGGCTCGCGGTCCATTCCCAGGCGTCACCGTAAAGTTGCGTCATCTCGGTCGACTGCGCCGGCCGGGTTTGCAAGGCACCCTGCTCGCGCAAGTTCCCCGCGATGGTCTGCCCGCTGGCGACATGCTCCCACTCAAGCTCGGTGGGTAAACGTTTGCCCGCCCAGCGTGCATAAGCATCGGCCTCGTAAAAACTCACGTGGCACACGGCGGCGTTCGGCTCGATCGCCTGCATGCCCCAAAAACCAAATTGCCTCCAGTCAGTGCCATCGTGCTCCCAGTATAACGGCGCCGACCAGCCGTGCTGCTGGCTGGCGCTCCAGCCTTCAGACAGCCAGAATTCCGGCCGCTGGTAAGCGCCGTCATTGATAAATTCGAGATACTCGGCATTGCTGACCAGCCGCTTTGCCAGCGCATAGTCCTGCAACAGCACACGGTGTCGCGGGCCTTCGTTATCATAGGCAAAACCGTTGCCGCAATCACCGACATCGACGATGCCGCCTTGCAGTTTCAACCAGCCGAGTGCAGCTTGCGAGGTATTTTTCAGATTTACATCACTTACTCGCGGGCCTGCTTCGAGATAGGCAGGGTGCATTGGATTATGCGCGAGTATGTGCTTGATATCGGTGTACAGCAGTTCCTGGTGCTGTTGCTCGTGGTTGAGCCCGAGCTCCAGCAGAAACGCGAATTCAATAAAACGCTGTTCATCGAGCCGCGCAATTAAATCCTGCATGGCATCATCAACCACTGCACGATAATCGAGAATCTCGCGCAAGGTCGGGCGCGACAACAGGCCGCGTTGCGCACGCGGATACGGCTGGCCGTGCGTCAGGTAATAGGAATTGAACAGGTAATCGTATGTCGGGTGATACGTTTTGTAATTTTGCGCGTATGGCAAAAGTAAAAACGTTTCGAAAAACCAGCTGGTGTGCGCGAGATGCCATTTGGGCGGGCTCACATCCACCATGGTCTGGATGCAGGTATCCTCGACTTCCAGTGGCGCACAAATCGCGAGCGATGCATTGCGTATTGCAGCATAGCTCTCTAGCCATTGCGCACGTGGAAACTGCGCGATACGACTTGAGGTTCCCATGTAATTTCCCCCCTCATCCTGCCAGATATTTTTCAGACAAGTGTCAAATACCTTAGCAGCTAAGCCTATGTCTTGCAAAATCGGCTTGTCCGCAGCGCCCTCAACTACAAGACCAGCCGCCTGACTGTCGGTATCGTGTTACATCACGGCACGCAGCGCATCATGGCCTCTCAAACAAAAACGCCCCGGAAACGGGGCGTTTTTACAGATAGTTTATTTGCGATCAGAAACCGCCGCCCCAGCTGTCGCGTTTGCGGCGCCACTTGATGTTGGGAATGACCAGGCCAAACAGCAGGCTGGCGAGTGACACCCCGCCACCGATCAGAAACCATTCCTTGATATTGCGATCGCCGAGGTGCTCATTTTCTTCCTCTATCAGTGTGAGTTCGCTGGTGACTTTATTGAGCTGCTGCTCCAGTTCCTTGTTCTGCTGTGCAATCGCGA
>JBATHJ010000142.1:0-2274 GCA_049666625.1 Gammaproteobacteria bacterium
GTTTTTATTGAACAGCCGGGTCTTGGTATCCGGGTACCAGCAATGATTCAGCCAGCGGTAAACATAAAACGTTTTACGCGCCATGCAATATGCGTCGTGCTCGTCAAGTCTGTTTTTGATGGTAAGGATTGATTTCTGTAATTCAGGCGTCAGGCGCTCATCGCAATCAAGGCTGATCACCCAGTCATTTTCAGCTTTAGAAACCGCGAAATTTTTCTGCTCGATATGGCCGAGAAACTTTTGATCAAATATTTTATTGGTATATTGCCTGGCAATTTCCAGTGTGCGGTCGCTGCTGAGTGAATCGACAATAATGATTTCGTCGACCACCGGTTGCAGACTGCGCAGGCAATCTTCGATTTTCTGTTCTTCGTTAAAAGAGATAATGCAGGCGCTTATGCTAGGCATGTGATTGTGGAATATGCTACGTACTATTTGCCGACTACTGATCTGAAATAATCGATAGTTCTGGCCAGTCCTTCATCAAGTTTGATGACTGGCTCCCAGCCAAGTTTTTTCTTCGCCAGTGTAATGTCCGGTTGTCGCTGTCTCGGGTCGTCTTCGGGAAGGGGCAGATTATGTAGTACTGATTTCGAGTTGGTCATTGCTATGGTTTTTTCCGCCAGTTCGCGGATGGTGAACTCGCCGGGATTGCCAAGGTTCACCGGTCCGATGAAATCATCGTCGGAATTCATCAGGCGGATGAAAGCATCGACCATTTCATCGACATAGCAGAATGAGCGTGATTGCTTGCCGTCACCGTAGATCGTGATCGCTTTATCCTGCAATGCCTGCACGATAAAGTTGGATACAACACGGCCATCGTTGGTATGCATGCGTGGGCCGTAAGTATTAAAGATGCGCGCTATTTTGATATTTAAATTATGCTGGCGATAATAATCCATAAACAGCGTTTCAGCGCAACGCTTACCTTCGTCGTAGCACGAACGGATGCCGATTGGGTTGACTCGTCCCCAGTAGCTTTCCTGTTGTGGATGCACTTCGGGGTCACCATACACTTCCGAGGTGGATGCCTGCATTATTTTCGCGCCAGTGCGTTTTGCCAGCCCCAGCATATTGATAGCGCCATGCACGCAGGTTTTCGTGGTCTGTACCGGGTCGTGTTGATAATGAATTGGCGATGCTGGACAGGCGAGGTTATAGATTTCGTCGACCTCAATATACAGAGGCAGGGTCACGTCGTGGCGCAGCAGCTCAAAACGGTGATTACCCATCAGGTGCAGTATATTCTGCTTGCTGCCTGTAAAGAAGTTGTCCAGGCAGATGATTTCGTGACCTTCGTTCAGTAAACGTTCGCACAAATGTGAACCGAGGAAGCCGCCGCCGCCAGTGATTAGAATTTTTTTCATAAGCCTTCCCCAGTTGTTTGAGTCGTTAAACTCTGTTTGTTATTTTCGCGCATGTATTGAATGCTGCTGCGCATCGCCTGTACCAGTTGTGCAAGCGAGGCGCTGATCTCGGGATGCTGCGCCGACACGTCATCCCGCGGTGACGCTGAATGCAGGTCCTGCAATTTAACATCACCGCCGGTGTAGCCCATTTGCAAATAATAGTCCTGGCTCAGTAAGCCAATCCTGCGCGTCGCATTGTGCTCGATAGTGAAGGCATAGCGCTGCTCATCGAACTGTTCATCCAGCAGGTCACGGCCCAGCGTGGTGTTGGTGTAATCGACCCGGGCCAGGGCTGCGGCCGTCGGCAACACGTCGACCTGGCTGGCGACCTTGTCGAATATCCTCGGCTCGGTGATTATACCGCTTCCATAGATCACGAGGGGTACGCGCAGGCCGTTAATGCCAAGCTGGGCTTCTGATTTCGGCGTGTGCTTGCCGGTTTCGGCGTGAATGCCGTGGTCGCCGAAGAAAATAAATATCGTGTTATCAAAGTAGGGCGCTGCGCGCGCCAGCCTGATGAAATGGCCGACGCTGTGGTCCATAAAGCGGAACGAATTGAGCTCTTCCACCGAAGCGAAGCCGTAATCGGTGACCGCATGCGGCAGATCGTCTTCAGTGAGGATGTTGAAACCGTGGTTATCTTCGGGAATCGTGTACGGCCGATGGTTGCCCGAGGTCTGGATCACCGCAACGAAGGGGTCGTGCAGGTCTTTCAGCACCTTATGGGCTTCTTCGAACAGGCTGAGATCGGAGATGCCCCAGACATCCACCCGCGGCGACTCATAACTGCCTTCTTCGTGGATCTCCAGCCCGGGAATATTCGACGCCAGCATGCCGCGAATATTGGCCCAGCTTGCACTGC
>JBATHJ010000143.1:0-2239 GCA_049666625.1 Gammaproteobacteria bacterium
ATTGCTCGTAGTGTGATCCTCGAGCCCGAAGTCATCCTGCTGGATGAACCGACCAGTGCACTTGATGCCTCGGTGCAAAAACAGGTGCTGGGCCTGCTCGCCGAGCTGCAGAAAAAACATCAGCTGAGTTATTTGTTTATCAGCCATGACCTGCGCGTGGTGCGCGCCATGTCGCATCGAGTGATAGTTATGCGCGATGGCAAGGTGGTCGAAACCGGTGCTGTCGATGCCGTGTTTGATCACCCGGTGCGACATGGCGCGCACCACACGCAGGTCATGGCTGATAAACAAATAACTCAGCCGGTGTTTTTTCTGCAGCTCGGCGAGCAGGCCCAGCACCTGTTTTTGCACCGAGGCATCGAGTGCACTGGTCGGTTCGTCGAGCAGGATGACTTCGGGCTCGAGGATCACGCTGCGAGCGATCGCCACACGCTGACGCTGGCCGCCGGAAAACTCGTGCGGGTAACGCCACAATACGCTGTCATCAAGGCCGACTTCTTCCAGTGTCTGCACCATGCGTTCGAAGCGTTGTTGTTTATCAAGTTCCGGGTAATGCAGTAACAGGCCTTCACTCAATATTTGTTCGACCGTCATTCGCGGTGACAATGATGAGAACGGATCCTGGAACACAATCTGAAATGTTTTGCGCAACGGCCGCATGCGTTTTTCGTTATAACTCGAAATTTCATGATCGCGATAGCGAATGCCACCTGTTGAATCTATCAGCCGTAACAGGCTCATGCCCAGTGTTGTTTTGCCGGAGCCGGATTCACCGACGATGCCCAGGGTTTCACCCGCGTTCAGATGCAGGCTGACATCATCCACCGCCTTGATACTGTCGACCTGGCGCTTGAAAAAACCACGCGTAATCGGAAAATAGCAACGCAGGTTTTTTGCTTCAATAATAATTTCATCCGCAGGTTGTATATCTGCAATTTTTTTATCCGGTTCGCTGTCCAGCAGAAAGCGCGTATAGGCGTGTTGTGGCTGTTCGAAAATCGAATGCAGTTCGCCCTGCTCTACGATTTCGCCGCGCTGCATGACACACACACGCGAGGCAAAGCGCCGTACAAGGTTCAGGTCATGGGTTATCAATAAAACTGACATGCCCATTTCCTGCTGCAGTTCTTTCAACAGGTCGAGTATTTGTTGCTGGATGGTGACGTCCAGCGCGGTGGTGGGTTCGTCCGCGATCAACAATGCCGGCTCACAGGCCAGCGCCATGGCGATCATCACGCGCTGGCGCTGCCCGCCCGAGAGGCGGTGTGGAAACTCATTTATGCGCTTATCCGGCTGGCGAATGCCGACGCGATCGAGTAATTCAATCGCGCGTTTGCGTGCGGTTTCGCGGCTAATCGATTTATGTAACAACAGCACTTCTTCGATTTGCGCACCGATGGTAAACACCGGGTTGAGTGAGGTCATCGGCTCCTGGAAAATCATCGAGATGTCATGACCACGAAGTGCACGCATGTGGGCTTCGCTCGCCTGCATTAAATCATGGCCCGCATAGTGAATTGCGCCCGAAGGATAACGCACCTGTTTTTCATCGTGCAGCTTTAGCAAAGCTAGCGCCGTGACTGATTTGCCCGAACCGGATTCACCGACAATAGCAAGGTTTTCACCTTTGCCAATTTCAAAACTGATATTGCGCACGGCTTCAACATCGTCCATCTGGGTCCTAAAGGTGACCGACAGGTTCTCGACTTTAAGCAGGGTTTCTGACATCTCAGTTTTTCCGCGTGTCGAGGGCTTCGCGCAAGGCTTCGCCAATAAAAATTAACAACATCAGGGTACCGACCAGCACGATGAAGGTGCTCAGTGACAACCACCAGGCTTCGATGTTTTCCTTGCCCTGTGACAACAGCTCACCCAGGCTTGGTGTGCTCGGTGGCACGCCGAGACCGAGAAAGTCGAGACTGGTCAGTGCGAGAATGGAACCGCTGACACGAAACGGCAAAAAAGTAATCACCGGTGTCAGGCTGTTGGGCAACAGGTGGCGTTTCATGATGGCAAAATCAGTCAGCCCCATGGCGCGCGCAGCACGCACGTAATCCATGTTGCGTCCGCGCAGAAATTCGGCGCGCACATAGTCCGACAATCCCATCCAGCCGAACAAGGACAGCAGAATAATCAGCAGCCAGATACTGGGTTGAAAAATCGAAGCAAAAATAATCAGCAGGTACAGTTCCGGCATCGACGCCCAGACTTCGATCACGCGTTGCATGAACAGGTCCAG
>JBATHJ010000144.1:0-5498 GCA_049666625.1 Gammaproteobacteria bacterium
CAGTACGATGTGATCACTGATATCATCGCCGGCGCTGAGCATGGCGCCCTGCGTGATTAGATTGCCCTGAGCTTGTGTCTTATCACCCGTGGTGGTGAGCGCAATCCCGCTCTGTGCGTTCAGGTTGACCAAGTCATTGCTTATTTCATAATGCTGTGTTGTGGTGCGCCCCTGGTGGCGATACTGCTCGTCTTTTAAACCGACTGCGTCAAGATTTATATTGCGACCTTCGAGCGCTATCTGCTGGCCCGCATGGATATCGGTCGCCGCCAGATTTACATCGCCTAGCTCACTGCGCAAGCTGGTGCTACCAGCCGATCTGAGATTGCCCGTAACTACCATGTCGCGTGTGTTGTAACCAATGTCGGCGGTACGGGTCACGCGAACATCATCTTCGCTGCCGTAATCAGAATCCATGTAGGATTGAATTTTTTGCACTGCGTCTGTTTCAGTCCATTCGATATTTTTGAAATCGATACCGTTAGTTGCGTCGGCGTATATACCCGCCTGCAACGCATTACCAGTGGCGTCATAACGGTCATTACCCTCGGCATCCTTGAGCGGGCCATTGATTCCCGCCTGGTAACGGCCGGCAGTATCTATAATTTTATTAGCTGCATTGAGTACGACATTGCCACCCGCCTCGACGCGACCAGTGTCTAACACCTGCTTTCTGCCAGATGTGGTCGTTACGATTGTGTCTGTAGTTGCATAGTAGCCCGATCCATGCACCTTCGTTTCACTCTGCTGCATGCTTCCGGAATTGCGCGCCAGACGGGTGTTGACAATATCATTCGCAACGATGTTAATGTCCCGTCCTGCAGAAATATTTCCGGTGTTCGAGTACTTCCCATTTTCAGCTTCAACAATATGGTTACCGCCTGCGCTGGTCGTTGCAATATGAAGCTGTTGCGCATTCGCGACTGATGTGCCAGAACCGGGTACGTGCGTCCTATTCAGCGACAGATCCAGCTGGATACTGGTGAATGAATCAATACTTCTACTGGCATTGAATACATCACCGTCAGCTTTCTGATAAATATCACCCGACGCCACGAACTTGCTGGCAGTATTGTAAATGTCCTTGCCAGCAACCTGGGTAAGGTTACCGCCTGCGCTGGTAGTAGCAGCCTGCACAGCAACACCACCAACCGTAGTAGTTGTGGATAAGCCCGCCTGGCTTTCGCCGTTGTTGCGTTTATCTTCAAAATCATTAAATACCGTTGATGTATTGGTTGTGGTTTTCGACTTTATATACTGCTTTGCTATTGCAGTATTTGAGATGCTGCCAACGGCCTGTTGATAAATATCGCCAGCACTAGCGACAATCCCACCTGCATTATTGATATTGCCACCTGCTATTTGCACGAGACCACCATCCCCGGTTGTTATGCTGGCAGCATCTGTTTGTACATGCTGGCCTTCTGTGGTGGTATTAGTAACACGTGTGCGCTCGACTGTATGTCTGTAGTAATCGTCAGCGAGCTCTTCATTGATTTCGACACTGTAGTTCTCTGATGAGCTCTTGTAGCGCACAGGCCCACTGACCACGGCCTGTTCACTGCTATTGATAATATTACCGCCGGCCTTCATGTAGCCACTATGCTCGGCAGACAGGTCACCTGCATTGTTTACAATATCGCCAGCCTGTGCGACCAGGATCAGGTTGCCGCCGGTTTGTACCAACTCGCCAGTATCGAGGCCTGTATATCGCTGCGCGTCATTGGCAGTATTCTTGCGTGCATTGAGTTTGCTGTCTGTAAGCACTACGCTGTTGCCCGCACTCAGTGTCATGTCACCTAACGCAGTAAGCAAACTACTGGTGACCGAGATATCACCCGTCGTCGCAAACATGTTCAGATTGTCCGCAGCATCAAGCTTGACTGTATTTACATTGATACTGTTGCCTGCTATCAGGCTAGTTTCCCCACCGCTGGTGTAGGTAGACCGCTTCAGCCTGATGTCATTTGCCTGCTGCACTATAGTTGAATCACTTTTATAGTGCGTGGCGTTGCTATCGAACGCGTCACCGGCTATTTGAGTTATAGCACCGGCCGCTATTATGGTATCGACTGGCGCCACGGTCACTGCCGGCATATTCCGCATCGGTTTAATAGCCACCCTGTCGATCGTTCTGATAATTGACTTGCGATGCCAGCCAGGGCGAGTACTATTCAGCGTGTTTTTTCTGTAGTCTTCGGATGGCCCTGGCGCGAGGCCGCGACTGATAATGCTGCCTTCGGCCTGCTGGTAAAAATCACCGTCAGTCGTGAACATGGCAGCTGTATTCACAATGTTGCCACCTGCCACCTGGAATACACCGCCCTGACCCGCCGATATACGCGCCAGTTGCGCTACGCCATTTGCAAACTCACTTTGATTCAGAATATCACCGCCTGCCTGCATGTAGCTGCTTTCATCAGCTTCTATAGCGCTTGCCTGATTGCTGATGTTTCCTTTATCTGCAAGCAGAATCACCTGTCCGGTCGAAGTTACATCAGGATTGCTGTCGTTATTTCTATCATCAGCAGGGCGGCCCGCATTAAGCGACGACTCAGCTGCATTATCTATATCAGGATTAAGTGCACGAATATCAGCATAGCTAAGCTGAAGATCATCTTCGGCCTGCATCAGTACATTGCCCCGCGCAAGCACACTGGCCCTGGCAGTATTCGGCCCTGCACTACCAACCCTGATGCTCTGCGCCAGCATACTCACATCACCGCCTGCAGCTATATCGCCCGCAAACACCAGGTCAGTTCCCGCCCGCAACAGGCTTTCTCCGCTGCTACGCAACATTACATTCGAACCAATACTAGCGCGCTCTTCTGCCAGGATATACAGACTGTCTTTGCTGATTACCTCTGCCTGCACCGAGCTTTTGCCAGCAACTTCACTGACGACATCCGCCTCGGCGATATCAATAGTGTTTGCCTGCAACATCAGCGGAGTATCACTGATCAGTTGCCCACCCCGCTGCACGTAGTCGCCTTTGATTGAAACTGCCATAGTGGGTGCATTAATCATGGCTGTGCGGTACTGAACTTCCCCGCTTTCATCTACATACCAGTTCCTTCCGGTAGTAGTAAGGCTCAAATCAATAGTGTCTATAACAATATTATTTCCTGCTATCAGATCTGCACTATTTGTTATGCGATCACCTTTCAGCAGCAACTGGTTGTATGCATATATACGCGTACTGAGCTGATCAGCTGCCTGCGCATTGCTGCTAACTTCTTCACCCGGCATGATTATTACTGGTGCCAGCACACTCGTGCCATCGACCAGGCTGTTTTGCTGAAATACCAATATCGGTTCGATTATTTGCTGTCTCTGGGTCAGATCCGGCATTTGCCCAAACGTAAGCTGAGCTGAATCCATAAAAGACAAAGTATTACCATACAGCGAGCGCAACTGCGCGATTGCACTACGATCGTTTGTAACAAACGGAAGATCACCATTTTCTCTGATAGCAGCCAGCAAAAATTCACCCAGGTACACATCATCGCCGACAATCGGCAGACTACTGACCGGCACATCGGCTGCAGCTAAAAATACATCGGTTAACTGGGTCGGGTTTGAATTTACTAGTGGGTTATTATCACCAGCGACTACATACTGATAATAATAGTCACTACCCGGCGCAGTCAGAAACCACTGCTGGCTAGCGACCTGCGTGACCGCCTCACTACCGCTGAGCACCTGCCCCGCCAGTGCGTCGGTTACCAGCGCATTGCTGTTATTGCTCTGCAGTGGTGCATCAATAAATATATCTGCGGCTTCAATCACGCCGTCATTAATGAGCTGGCCGCTCAACACAATATCAATATTGTCACGTGCCGCTATTACCCCAAAACTATCGGCAAAATTGACATTACTAACAGTATCTCCATTGACTGCCAGGTTTTCAGCCGCCGCGATCAGGCCTCCTGCGTTTACCAGTGAAGCCGCATTCAAAGAGATTTCAGTCGCACTGATTTGCGCACCCGCATTATTATTCAGCGCGTCTGCATTGATTTGAAGACCGCCGATAATACCGTTATCAGCAGTTAGCTCAGATAATGCCTCCATATTGGCAGTATTAATGGTATCTACCAGGTTTTGTGCTGTGAGCTGCTTTCCAGATAAAATTGCCGACACATGCGCATCGACAAAGGATAGCGGATCTATCACCAAAGTACTCTCGGGCTGCTGGCTCTGTGACAGGTTTACAGCACTGATAGTCCCGTTGTTATTAATAATTTTAGTATTTTCTCCCGGCTGGCTATGACCAATATTAATCACCCCTTCCAGTGAAGTGATTACGCCATTATTTTCCAGCAGATCATCTACCCGTACATCAAGTGCACCATCACTTTGCAATAAACCGTTGTTGTGAAATTCATCAACCCTGAACACGGCGTCGGCCAGTTCCGACGCGACAAGGGTTCCATCATTTGTCAGGCTATGAATATTGATTAGCCAGTCACCTGCGATGTTCACTGCGCCAGTATTATTATGGATATAATTTCCGCCTCCACCCACAATGAAATCCGCACCCACATTAATATCGCCTTTGATGTTAATATCACCACCACTCGCCGATACCAGTTCTATATTCTGCGCCGCTGCCAGTGAGCCGCTATTGATAATACTTCCATCAGTCGCGCTAATACGCAATCCGCCACCACTACTTATATTCGCACTAGCTTGCAGATTTGCATTGATCAGCATATCGTTACCGATAGTGGTCACCAGTTCGGCATCTGTCACCAGGTTTTGTGCGTCTAACTGCAACGCGGTGTTTGAAAGGATTGAACACTCGGGTGTAGTGCAACCAAACAGGATGTTGTCAACTGCATTGATATTGCCCGCAAGCTGCGCCTGGCCGGCATGCTGCCAATTGACACTTGCACCACTGGCGATACCATTTGTGAGCAGGCTGCCGCCGTTCATTTGTGTTTTGATCGCAATATCAGCAGCACTGATTACACCGCTAGCAACATTTCCATTACTGGCCGTAAGATCGAGTACTGCCCTGCTATTAATATCACCGGTACTAATTGAAGAAGAATTAATCACAACCGATGACTGAACGCCGATATCAGACGTTGCCGCACTGCCTGATGTATTTATATTGAGCCTGGTACCACCCTGGATTTCGGCAGACGCTAGTGTTAATGCATTTATTGATATTGCATTTGCGGCCGTTATAGTCCCCAGTCTTACATCACCAGTACTCGCGATATTCAATTCACCGCCCGTATCTATATCCGCCACATTGATGGCTTCGGCGACTAACTGCATTCCATTCGATGCACTCAAGTCCTCGACACTGACCTGACCGGCCGCCGTGATTACAAGATCATTACCGCTTTGTATATTCGCCGCGAGATCGATCTTCGCATTAATTTCAAGATTGTTACCTGCCAATGTAGTGAGATTTGCGTCACCGTATATTTTCGATGCATTGACCACCAGGTTATTGTTCGCAACAACACTGCAATCAGCATTACTGC
>JBATHJ010000145.1:0-6176 GCA_049666625.1 Gammaproteobacteria bacterium
GCGAAAAGCCGTATAATCAGCGTTTTAGCGGCAGCCTTGGCTGCCGTTTTTAGTTTCCGACCAGCCCGGGCGAAGGGCCACAGCGCGAGGACATGATGAGCAACAACCAGCATCTGATGACCACCTATGCACCGATGGACGTGTGTTTCGAACACGGCGAAGGCGCCTATTTGTTTGACAGCAATGGCAAACAGTATCTAGACGCGCTCGCCGGAATCGCCGTCTGCGGACTGGGCCACGCCCACCCAAGAGTCACTGCTGCGATTAACCAGCAGGCCGGCAGGCTGTTACATACCTCAAATTTATACAACATTGCCAACCAGCAGGCGCTTGCAGATGCACTGTGCCGACTTTCGGGAATGGATAGAGTGTTTTTTTCCAACTCCGGCGCCGAAGCAAATGAAGCCGCGATCAAGATGGCACGTAAATACGGCCATAGCCTTGGTATCAAACTGCCCACCATTATCGTCATGGAAAACAGTTTTCATGGCCGCACCATGGCCACGCTTTCCGCCACTGGCAACCGCAAGGTGCAGGCCGGTTTTGAACCACTGGTGCAGGGATTCGCACGCGCACCATATAACGACATTGAAGCAGTCAAAAACATCGCGCGCAATAACAACGATGTGGTCGCAGTGATGGTCGAACCGATTCAGGGTGAAGGCGGTATTCGCTTACCCGCCGACGATTATCTCAATGCACTGCGCGATGTTTGCGACGAAAACAACTGGCTGCTGATTCTGGATGAAATACAAACCGGCATGGCACGCACCGGAAAATGGTTTGCATTCCAGCATAATAACATTGTGCCCGACATCATGACGCTGGCCAAGTCGCTCGGCAATGGTGTGCCCATTGGCGCCTGTGTTGCGCGGGAAAAAGTCGCCAGCCTGATGACGCCCGGCAGTCACGGCTCAACCTTTGGCGGTAATCCGCTGGCATGTGCAGCCGCACTCGCAGTCATCAAATCAATCGAACACGAAGACCTGCTGACAAATGCAGCAACACTCGGTGATTACCTGCTCGCACAGTTCAGGCAAAAACTTGACTCAGTCAAGGGAGTGACCGAAGTTCGCGGCAAAGGCCTGATGATCGGCATCGAACTAGACCGCCCATGCAGTGAACTGGTCGCCCAGGCTTTACAGCAGGGATTGCTGTTCAGTGTACAATCCGATACCACTATTCGACTGCTGCCGGCATTGATTTTTAATCAGCAGCAATGTGACATCGTGGTTGAGACCGTGAGTTCACTGGTGATTAATTATTTGCATCAGCAAGCCGCCTGAGTATTTATCCATGCGACACTTTCTTACCCTGACCGATTTATCGACAACTGAATTCAAGGCGATGCTGCATCGAGCCATTGAACTCAAGGCGATGCATCGTGCAGGTGAAATTTATGAACCTCTAAAAAACAAAGTACTCGCCATGGTGTTCGAAAAATCTTCGACCCGCACACGGGTTTCCTTTGAAGCTGGTATGGCACATTTTGGTGGACACGCACTGTTCCTGTCGCCACGTGATACGCAACTCGGACGTGGCGAGCCCATAGAAGACAGTGCGCGCGTGCTGTCCAGCATGTCAGACTGCATTATGGTGCGTACATTTGAACATGAAAAAATAGAAAATTTTGCAGCACACTCATCCGTTCCTGTGATTAACGGCCTGACTGATGATGTGCACCCGTGCCAGTTACTCGCAGACATGCAAACCTGGCAGGAGCATCGCGGTGATATCAAGGGCCGCACTGTGACATGGGTGGGCGACGGCAACAACATGTGCCATTCATATATGCATGCTGCAAAGTTACTTGACTTTAAACTCAACATTACCTGCCCCGATGGCTACGCACCGAAACAGAAATTTATAAATGAAACGCGCGATAACGTCGAACTATTCTCAGACCCGTTAGAGGCCTGCACGAGTTCTGATTTAATTGTTACCGATGTCTGGGCCAGCATGGGCCAGGAAGATGAACAAAATCTGCGCAGCCGTGCATTCTTACCCTACCAGGTCAATGTAGAGCTGATGCAGGCCGCAAATACAGGCGCCCTGTTTATGCATTGCCTGCCTGCACATCGTGGCGAAGAAGTGAGCGCAGATGTTATTGACGGCACCCAAAGCGTGGTCTGGGATGAAGCTGAAAACCGCCTGCATGCACAGAAGGCGCTGCTTGAATTTTTGCTGGTTAATTGAGACCTGCAGCGTGTTTGCAACCCTGGCAAACATCAGGCTAGAACCCGGTTATGTGCTACGGCAGATTCTGTTTGCCGGCTGCATCTGCATCCTGTTAATCCCTTGTGTCGCAAACAGCGCCGAGATTATCAGCTGCGAAGCCGCCAAAGAAAGCGCTGATAAACTACCATTCTTCAACGAAGATAAACGCGAACACATCAATATCAGCGCGGACAGTACGCGCGCGAGTAACGAAGGAAATTCAGTATTTGAAGGCAATGTTGTTATAGAGCAACACCAGCGCCGCATTCAGACCGATCATGCAGAATATAGTGATGCACTCGAAAGGGTCACACTCGACGGTCACGTTAAAATAATTAATCCAAGCCTGAAGCTTTCAGCGCAAAGCGGACTGATTGATATGGCATCTGGCTCGGGTGAATTCGAAGATGTTGAATTTTCAGTCATGCGCAGTGGTCTGCGTGGGCACGCCAGCACGATAAAAGCCAGTAAGGATGACTTCAGTGAATTGCAGCATTCTTATATAACCAGCTGCGCCCCTGACGACAATAGCTGGCGCCTCGACGCAGACAAAATCAACCTTGATCACAACCAGGAATACGGTTTTGCTGATGATGTTGTTTTGCGTTTTAAAGACGTGCCTTTTTTTTACACGCCTTATATCGAGTTTCCGCTCGGAAATCGGCGACGCAGTGGTTTATTAATACCCGCGTTTGGTGATTCATCGAGTCGCGGTTTTGAAATCAGCATACCGTGGTACTGGAATATTGCACCAAACCATGACGCCATCATTGCGCCACATTTCATGAACAGGCGCGGCACACAACTTGATACCCAGTATCGCTTCCTGACCCGGTCCAGCGAGGGCCAGTTCGATTCGGCCTACCTGCAAAATGATGAGATCACCGGCGAAAGCCGTTACCAGGTACGCTACCAGCAGCATAATGATTTTACCGACAAGCTTACGCTCGATGTTGATTTACAGGATGTATCTGATACTGCGTACTTTGAGGATTTCAGTAACGACATCACCGGCTCCAGCACTACGCACCTTAATCGCAGCGCCGACCTGGTGTACGCAAAATCAGGCTGGCGCGCCGGCCTGTTTGCACAAACGTTTGAAACTATCGATGAAAATATCCTGCTCGAAAACCGACCTTACCGCAGACTTCCCCAGCTAAGACTGGATGGCACGGAAAAGCTTGGAAACAGCCCGCTCGTATTTGACTTCAACAGTGAATGGGTAGCGTTTGATCACGAGGACGACACACTCAGCACCGGTGCACGCACAACATTAAAACCCCAGCTGTCCCTGCCATTGCAAGGTGTTTACTGGTTTGCCAAGCCGGCCGTCAGCCTCAGCTTCACAGACTACCAGGTCGAAGATGGAAATGGTGCCGCCCTCTCACTCGAACAACGCACACTGACGACCAGCAGTGTCGATGCCGGCCTGCTATTTGAGCGCCCCATGAACAACGGGCTGGTGCAAACACTTGAACCCAGGCTTTTTTACCTGAATGTTCCGTACGAAGACCAGGACAGCCTGCCATTGTTCGATACCAGTGTTCCTGATTTCAGTATCGCGCAATTATTTCGTGACAACCGTTTTAACGGCGGCGACCGAATCGGTGATGCCAATCAACTCACACTCGCATTGAGCTCACGCATGCTCGATCCCGCAACCGGCAATGAAGTTTTGCGCGCCAGTCTTGGGCAAATAATTTATTTCGATGATCGACGCGTTACGCTGACAGGCACAGACGAAACCACCGGTAGCTCGGACCTTATCGCAGAACTCAGCGCCAGCTGGCTGAAATGGCGCAGTACCGCCAGCCTGCAATGGGATAATGATGCCCGCCGCAGTGAAAAACAAAACTTTTTACTGCACTACCAGTCAGACGAACACTACACAAAAAGCACACGCATTTTTAATATTGGCTATAGATTGCGCGATGACGCAGCGGGCAGCGCCAGCAATATCGAACAAAGCGATGTCTCTTTTGTTACCCCGATCAACAAAGACTATGCTTTATTTGGCCGCTGGAACTACTCAATCAAGGACAGTCGCGATATAGACACCATTGGTGGACTGGCGTATGACAGCTGCTGCTGGTCAGTCCAGATGCTATTACAGCGCCGGCTAAACAGTAATAATGCGACGACTGAATATGACAATTCAATCATGGTGCAACTGGTACTGAAAGGCCTGGGCAGTGTTTCAGGCAACAGTGCCAGCACCACGCTCTCACGCGCCATTCTCGGTTACTCAGAGGAATAACAACGAAATGAATAAATTTGTTTTTATACTTACCGCCTTGTTAACGCTGCTGGCACTCAACAGCCAGCACGCTTATGCTGCGGTCCAGCTTGACGGTATTGCCGTCGTGGTCAATGAAGAAGTTATCACCCTGCGTGAACTTGAGCACCGGGTAAATGATTTTGCCAAACAGCTTCGCATCAGCCCGACCAGCTCCTCTGATTTTGCAGCTCTCAAAAGACAGGTACTGGAGCACATGATCCAGAATCGCATTCAACTGCAGCAGGCTGCAAAACTCGGTATCACCATTGATGATGTCAGCCTCAATCGCGTACTGGTCGCCCTGGCCGAATCAAACAAGCTGACGCTTGATCAACTTCGAGATCGCATCCAGGCAGAAGGCATGGACTTCACTCGCTTCCGTGAACAAAGCAGGGAGGACCTGATTATCAAGCAGCTGCAGAAACGCCTGGTTTCTGACAAGATCACTGTCTCTGAACAGGAAATAAAACAGTTTGTTATTAATCGCGAGCAGGGCAATGAGAGCAGTCGCTACCATGTCAACCATATCCTGATCGCCACGCCCCAGACCGCCAGACCAGAAGATATACAAAAGGCAAAAAATAAAGCGGATAAAATTTACCAGTCCTTAATCGACGGTGAGGATTTTCAAGACACCGCCGTTAAGGAATCTGACGGACGCAATGCCTTGCAGGGCGGCGACCTTGGCTGGCGTGAAGCCAGTGAACTACCCGAATCTTTTGTCGAAGCATTACGCGATATGAAGACCGGCGATGTCAGCAAGCCCATCCGCAGTGCCAGTGGTTTTCACATCATTAAACTGGTCGAAAGTTCCAGCAGTAACAAAATGGTAGAACAAACACACGCGCGCCACATTCTGATTCGCACCAGCCCCGAGCTGGATGACGATGGTGCGCGTGAACTACTGATCGAACTAAAACGTAAAATTGAGAACGGCGCCGATTTTGCCAGCCTTGCTGCCGAATATTCACAGGATCCCGGCTCGAAGGAAAACGGCGGCGATCTCGGCTGGGCCGACCCGGGCGCATTCGTCGAGGCCTTTGAAGAAACCATGGCCACGTTGCAACCGGGTGAAATCTCTTCTCCGTTTCAAAGCCAGTTCGGCTGGCATTTGATGCAGGTACTTGAACGCCGCCAGCAAAATCAGACATCCGCATCACTGGAAGCACAGGCGCGCAAACAGATTCGTAAGCGCAAGATAGATGAGGAACTACGCCTGTGGTTGCGCCGAATTCGCGACGAATCGTTTATTGAATTTATCGATAAATCACTGGTACCGCCTGACAACCAGCAGGGCGAGTAAGCATTGAATAAACCTGTTGCAGTCACGCCTGGCGAACCTGCTGGTATCGGGCCTGATATTACGCTCAAAATTGCAGGCCAGGTGCTGCCACGCAAGCTCATCGTAATTGCAGATCCCGAGTTGATGCGCACACGTGCACGTTTACTCGGTATTGAAATAGAGTTACGAATTATTGATTCGGTCATTGACTGCACAGGTGAGCATGTACCGGGCACACTGGATATATTGCCGGTCAAGATGCACGCAGACTCTACACCGGGCAATCTCAACACGGCTAACGCCAGCTATGTCCTGAAGTGCCTTGATACTGCCGTAGAACATTGCATGGCTAAACAGTTTGATGCACTGGTGACCGGCCCCGTCCACAAAGGCATTATC
>JBATHJ010000146.1:0-4869 GCA_049666625.1 Gammaproteobacteria bacterium
ATTGCCCGCCGTTTTAACTCACCACGCAGCGCGAAGGTTGCAGTCAATGACAATCTAAGTTCGTGTGCTGTTTGGCTTCCTGCTGCTGGTGTGAAGTTTCTGGCGGGCAATGCCCGCCCTACGGGAGCTGCTGTCATTCTGAGCCGTTTTGTTTTATGGCGAAGAATCTATCCACCGAGGGATAAGATCGCAATAATCGGGGACAGGCCACGATTAATCTTCAGGTGTAGATCCTTTGTAATGGTGGTTCTGGTTGGCGCCGGATGACAGCTAAGTCACTGGATCCCCGCCACAAGCATGCGGGGATGACGGTGTTGGGGTGTGGTGCGGAGATGACAGATACAATCCTGCGCAATAGAAAGGTAGGGCGGGCATTGCCCGCCGTTTTAACTCACCACGCAGCGCGAAGGTTGCAGTCAATGACAATCTAAGTTCGTGTGCAGTTTTGCTTCCTGCTGCTGGTGTGAAGTTTCTGGTGGGCAATGCCCGCCCTACGAAAACTTAGGATGATATTGGTGAGAAAACCGGGGACTGACCCCGGTTTTAATATTTCGCCAGCCAGAGCGATGAGTTAACTTCGTAGTCACCATAGCGCTGGGTATTAAACTTTTCGCCGAAGTATGCATACACATCGTTAAGTGTGCTCGGTTCACCGGGTTCCTGGTGGAAGATGCCATTGTTACTTTGCGCTGCCTCGGGGAACAGTTCTGCGGCACTTGCAGCGGGGTTTTGTTCCAGTGATGTCAGGAACGTGATCGCGGCGTTGTCACCCAGGAAGTGAGTCAAATAGAGATCCGTTTCTGTGGGTTGTCGATTTAACAGCTGCGCCAGTGTTTGCTGACTGTCACGCGTCGTTTCAGCGGCCATCATGGCCGACAGGCGCGGGTTTTTACGCAGCGCAAGCAGGTGCTTGTACAGCTTGTCGTTGCGCACCACGGGCCGCTGGTAACCGCTGCGAGTTGCTTTGTATTTGATGTTTTTGGCGTAGTCGGCAACCAGGCCATACTTTGCCCCGTGTGTCTTCAGGGTATTCAGCCAGGTATCGTGGGTAAACTGGTAGAGGCCGGTCGCTGAGGACGTCGCCGACTCACTCGCCGGTTCGAAGTTGCTTTCGGTGGCGGCCAGCTTCATCAGGTAGGCGAAGTCAACGCCGGTGCGCACACTGCTTAGACGGATGGCGGCAACCACACCATGATCAATACCAAACTCGGCAGCATCACTGCGGGCAAGATTGGCATAGCTGTCCATGATGACAGCAAGCTCGGCATCCTGTAGCTGCACGGCGGAATCCGCAAGGTAGAGGGCGCGGAATTCGGCAAAGGCCTGCTGGGTACGCGCGCCTTTGTAACCATCTGCCTCACCGATATCAAATCCCAGTATCAGTAGGTTTTGCTGTTGCGCTTTCACCAGCGGATCATAACCGTAGTATGCTTTGCGTTTATCAGGCGCTGGCATCACCAGCAACGGGCCCCATTGCTGTTGGCTCACGGTTTTGTTTCTGTTGAAACGTGTATTCAGCCTGGCGGGTTGTGCGGATAGATCAGTATCGCCCGCGAACAGGTGGTCAGCGCGCATGATGTTTGCAGGTTGGTGCAGACTCAGTAAAGATTCCTCAGCCTGGCCACTGTTATTCACGTTACTAAATGCGTTGTGATAAACGAGGATGAAGGAAAGCGAAATCACCACCAGGGCGCTAACAGTGGCGACAGGTAAGCCGAACCACCGGGGGGGCGAGATGGATTGTGCTGCTAATAGCCGGAGTGCCTGAAGATCTTTCTGGATACTGTTACGTTCTGCTTCTATTTCTTCAACCCGCAGATACAGTCGCTCGAAATCCTTCTTTTGTGATTCAATTATGTCTTGCATATCGCTCATTTTTTCTCATTTAAACGCCGTTCATCCGGTCAGGCGTAGTCGCGCTATTATATCATCCTGTGACCTGGATGGGTCAGTGACAAATAATAAGCATTCGCATTAAGCTGGCTGCTCCGTATTTTAAATACCCCATTGAAAACCGTGGTGGTCAGGTATGAAGGCCTCAGCACCAATAAAGACCTCAGCACCAGGCAAACGCTGCCGGGGTGCTTTTTTTCAGGTCAGGCCTTAAGCTGGCCCGATATAACCCGCACCGGAGTCGCCAGCATGCAGCACAAAACCCAATTGCTTTTCATCCTGTTTAGCGCCTTTGCCGTTCCTGGTTTTATAGTGGCCGCGCCGGTATCTGCGGCTAACGTAAAAATCACTCCCCTGGGCAGTCACGATGGTGAGTTTTGTAGCCGGGATCGGGCCCTGATCCTGGAAGACCCGAATGGCACGCGCCTGCTTTATGATGCGGGGCAGACGGTGGCGGGGTCGCAAGATGAACGCCTGGGCAAGATTGATGTGGTGCTGGTAAGCCACATGCATGGCGATCACGTGGGTAATCAGCACATCAAGGCTGTCAACAGCGGGCAGTGTGACAAGCCGAACACCCCGGTGAATGCTTTGCCCAATACCAATAGTGTCAATATTGCGCTGGCGAAGCAGGCGAAGATCATTACCGGCAGTGAGATGCCGAAGTTCTTTGCCAGCAAGCTCAAGGCATTGGGCGGTGATGCCGAGGCATCGCAAGTGGTGCGCTTTGGGGCGTCACGTCAGGCCGGGGGTGTGACCATTACAACAGTCCCCGCGGTACATTCGAATGGAATTGCAGGCGGCATGATTGACGGTGAACTGGGGACGATGCTGGATGCCGCGGGCCTGACGGCGTACGCCGGTCCGCCGACCGGTTATGTGCTGACGTTCTCCAATGGCCTGGTGGTGTACCTGTCGGGGGATACCGGCATTACCGCCGAACAGGATACCGTGGTGCGCCAGCACTACGCGGCCAAACTGGCGGTGATGAATATCGGCGATACCTATACCAACGGCCCGCGCGAGGCGGCCTTCGTGGTGAACAAGCTCATCAAACCCAATAGCGTCATCGCCTCGCATGCCAATGAAGCCGCGACAAAAGGCGGCAAGCTGATCGCCGATACCCGCACCGAGACATTTATCAGGGCGGTGAAGGTTCCGGTGCATGTTCCATTGAGTGGCCGGGTGATGGAGTTTAATCAGCAGGGGAAGTGTGTTGCGGGGTGTTGAATAATCGGGGTCTGTCCCCGATAAACACCCGATAAACATAGCGGGCTTCATCTCGGCAATAAGCCTGTAGAAGACAAGCCGTTTTCAGCATAGTATGACCGCTGTTCTCAAAGCTGGCCTGTTATATTCCCCAGTATTTGAGTGGTTTCGAGTTGTGCTTAAGGAAGTAAACAAGGTCCATGATCGCCGGTTTTGTTGAATTTTTTGTCAATCGTCACTTGCTGACGAACATGCTGTTTATAGCGGTCATCGCTGGCGGTGTATTGAGCTGGCAGCAAATCAAAAAAGAAGAACGTCCCGATGTTACCTATGACGTGGTACGGGTTTCGGCCAGTTATCCCGGCGCCACCGCGGAAGAGGTGGAGCACTTTGTCACCCGCGAGCTGGAAGAAGAACTCAAAGGCGTCGACGGTGTTTACCGTCTTACCAGCAGCGTCAGCCGTGGCTCGACCACGATTAGTGTCGAGCTGGAAAAGGATTATCCCAACAAGGATGAGGCGATTACCAATATCCGCAATGCTGCGCTGGCCGCGAAACTGCCGTCCGATGTGCGCGATAAACCCACGGTGCGGGTGTTCAAGAGTGCGAAAAAGGCGATTATCGATATTGCCCTGATCAATACCGGGGTGCACCTGCTGACGAATTCCGAGCGGCAGGAGCTGCAACGCTTTGCTGCTGCGCTGGAATTGCAGTTGACCAACCTGGCGCAGATCAACAGCGTAAACCGCTCGGGTTATCTGCAGCAGGAACTGCAGATCAATGTTGATCCGGCCAAACTGGTTCGTTACCAGATACCGCTCAGCCAGGTGATCAGTGAAATTACTGCGAACCACATTCGACAACCGGCGGGCAATATCGAGATCAAGGATGAACCCAGCGTTACCATTAATGCGCAGTTAGACACCGTAGACAAACTCAACCAGCTTTATATCCAGGCGGGTTTTCAGGGCGAGGCCATCGACCTGAAAACCATCGCTGAAGTCAGAACCGATTTTCGCCGTGAAAAACAGATCACCAAGGTGAATGGCCATGAGTCGATCATGTTCAATGTGGTCAAAAACGGCTCCTACGGAATTCTCGAATCACTGGATGCGGTACGAAAAGTCGTCGACGACTTCAGCGAGACTAACCTGAAGCATACCTCTATCGAGCTGGTCATCCTCGATGATGAATCCTACGATGTGCGTAATCGCCTGAGCATTATCAGTATCAACGGCGCTATCGGTTTTGGTCTGATCCTGATAACCCTGTTTATTTTTCTCAACAAACGTTCCGGCTTCTGGGTGGCCATGGGTATCCCGTTCACGATTTGCCTGACGCTGGTTTGCAGCTTTCTAATGGGGTATACCATCAACAACATTACCCTGGCCGCGGTGATTATCGTGATGGGCATCGTTGTCGATGACGCTATCGTGGTTGCCGAAAACATCGGCCGTTTTCGCAGGCGCGGTTTGAGTTCTGAGCAGGCAGCAATCCAGGGCACGACCCAGGTTTTCATGCCGGTGCTTGCCAGTATCGTGACCACCTGTGTTGCCTTTGTGCCGTTGTACTTTTTTAGCGGACGCTATGGTGGTTTCGTCAGCTTTATACCGCCCATCGTTTTTCTCATGCTGGCGGCCAGCCTGATCGAGTCGCTGGTGATTCTGCCGGGCCATATGCATTTTCAGGCGCCGCGTTTTTTGCGCCGCGACAAAAGCAACGCCGTCACTGAAACAGAAAAGCGTCACTGGTTTGATGGTGTTGAAG
>JBATHJ010000147.1:0-4776 GCA_049666625.1 Gammaproteobacteria bacterium
TATTGTTGGAGCATCGTAGTTTAAGCAAACTCAAATCCACCTACATCGATAAACTGCCGGAACAGGTCGATGCCAAAACCGGGCGTGTACACACCTCGTATAACCAGACCGTGGCGGCGACCGGGCGCCTGTCATCCACGGATCCAAATCTGCAGAACATTCCAATCCGCAGTGAAGAAGGCCGGCGTATTCGCCAGGCGTTTGTTGCACCCAAAGGCTACAAGCTGGTGGCAGCGGATTATTCCCAGATTGAATTGCGCATCATGGCGCATTTGTCAGAAGATAAAAGTTTGCTCAAGGCATTTGCCGACGGCATCGATGTGCACCGTGCCACCGCGGCAGAAGTATTTGGCGTGGCGCTGGATAAAGTTGAAAATGAACAGCGCCGCGCAGCGAAAGCCATTAACTTCGGTTTGATATATGGCATGTCTGCCTTCGGCCTGGCAAAGCAGCTGGGCATCGGCCGGTTTGAAGCGCAGGATTATGTCGACCTGTATTTCGCGCGTTATCCCGGTGTAAAAGCCTACATGGATTCCACGCGTGAAGCCGCGCACGATCGTGGCTATGTCGAAACCGTGTTTGGCCGACGGCTGTATTTGCCCGATATAAATGCACGCAATGCGCAGCACCGGCAATATGCCGAACGCACCGCGATCAATGCACCCATGCAGGGTACGGCGGCGGATATTATCAAGCGCGCAATGATCGCAGTTGATGCAGCTTTAACATCAGGCAAACTTGACGCACGTGTTGTTATGCAAGTACACGATGAACTGGTGGTCGAAGTTAAACAGTCACAGGTCGAAAAGCTAAACAGCCTGCTGGTACAGCATATGGAACAGGCGGCAGAACTCAGGGTGCCGCTGGTGGTCGATGTCGGCGTTGGCGATAACTGGGATGAAGCGCACTAACAGGATTCAACATGAAAGTATTACTAATTGAAGATGACAGGCTGATCGGAGAAGGCATCAGCAGCGGGCTCAAGCGTGATCAGTATGATGTGCACTGGGTGCGCGATGGCGAGAGTGCTCTCGCTGTTGTATGCGATCCCGGCTATAGCGCGATTGTGCTTGATCTCGGTTTGCCGCGGGTCAGCGGCCTCGAAGTTTTACGCCATGCGCGAAATAAAAAATGCAACACGCCGGTATTGATACTGACTGCACAGGACAGTATTGAAGACCGGGTGGCCGGGCTCGATGCCGGTGCAGATGATTACCTGACCAAGCCTTTTGACCTTGATGAGCTGCGTGCACGCTTGCGTGCATTAATACGTCGTTCAGTCGGCGCGGTAGATGAAACATTGCGTTACCGTGATATCGAAATACATGTGGCATCACATACCGTGACCCAGGCCGGTGTAGCTATAGAGTTGTCACGCCGTGAATTTGCGCTGCTGCTTGAAATGGTTTCCAGTGTCGGCCGGGTACTGTCAAAAGACCGGCTGGAAGAAAAACTTTATGGCTGGAGCGATGATGTTGAAAGCAACACCATCGAAGTTTATGTGCACCACCTGAGAAAAAAACTCGGCAGCGATATCATTAAAACTATTCGAGGTGTCGGCTACATGGTGCCAAATGAGTGAGCCGAGTAATTATCAGCCCTCGATACGTCAACGCCTGGTCAGTCGTGTTTTACTGATCTCGCTGGG
Source organism: Gammaproteobacteria bacterium (assembly GCA_049666625.1). Taxonomy (GTDB): domain Bacteria; phylum Pseudomonadota; class Gammaproteobacteria; order SZUA-229; family SZUA-229; genus JASBSR01. Next base: position 1,649 of record JBATHJ010000147.1, read on the forward strand.
CCTGCTGATTATATTTCTGCTGATTGCATACAAGGATGTGCACCATGAAACCGAAGAGCTGTTTGATGCCCAGCTCGCGCGATCAGCGCGTTTGATTTTGAGCATGGCGCAGGCAGAAATTGAAGAAGGTGATCTTCATGACATTGCTCAGTTCCAGCGTTTTCTTGAAGGCAACCGGCTGACTGCGGCAGAGCAGACGATTTCGCAGGAAGATGATGAAGGCACCAGCGCCGGCCATTATTACGAATCCAAACTGGCGTTCATGGTGATACATAATGATGAAGCCATCGTGCTTAGTTCGTACAATGCGCCGTCTATTCTCACCACGGTGCGCGTCCCCGGTTATTCAACAGTAACTGATCAGGATACCCGCTGGCGCTTATTCAGGCTCGACAGCAGGCAGGGCGATTTACACAGCATCACCGCTGAGCGAATCGATGTGCGCAATGACCTGGTCGGCAAAATCAGTTCCGATTTATTAATCCTTTTTGTGCTGTTGATTTGTCTGCTGGGTGTTGTCATCTGGTTTGCCATCAGCAGCGGGCTGGAGCCCTTGCGCGAACTTGCCGGCCAGATTCAGTCACGCAATGAAGATAATCTCGATGCGGTCAATGACAGCAATGTGCCAAAAGAAGTGTCTGCCATTGTACTGGCGCTCAACCGCCTGTTCACCCGGCTGGACAATGCGCTGCAACGTGAACGCCACATCACCTCCGATGCCGCGCATGAACTGCGTACACCCCTGGCCGCAGTCAAGTTGCACGCCGAACTGGCGCGTACTTCAAACAGTGCGGAAGAACGTGATGCCGCGCTCGACAACGTGATCGAAGGCGTGAACCGGTCTTCCCACCTGGTCGGCCAGCTGCTGTCACTGGCACGGCTGGAGCCGGATGCCAGCCTGCACCAGCAGTATGAAACCGACCTGGCCGCGCTGGTATCAGATGAAATTGCCGAGCATGCCGCGATGGCAGCGAAGAAAAACATCCAGTTAATTGATCACTCTGTGGACGGCAGCACCATCAGGGGTGATGTCGCAGCCCTGCACCTGATGCTGCGCAATTTGCTCGACAACGCGATTGCCTACACCCAGGTCGGTGGCACAGTGCAGGTCAGCACCCTGCAGCAGGATAACCGGGTATGCCTGCGGGTCGAGGACAATGGACCCGGCATCGAAGCCGCGGATACCCGCCGAGTGTTCGAACGTTTTTATCGCCTGAAAAATCATGACCAGCCCGGTTGCGGTATCGGCCTGTCGATCGTCGCGCGGGTGGTCGAGCTGCATCACGCCAGCATCACGCTGCGCTCGCCAGAATCCGGCCAGGGCCTGCTGGTAGAGGTTTGTTTCCCTTCAATCTAGCCGCTTCGGGGGCTTGTCCAGAGGCCCTGCCGGGCGCATTCTGATGTCCTAAGATGGAAAGTCTACCGACACTAGCGGGTTAGCGTTCGGCGTTAATAACCCGCGCGAGTTTAATCATATAACATATTGAATATTTGATGATTATTTCTTTTGACGGAACATTCGCCGGTAATATTTTGTCTGATAACCGAGGTTTTGACACCGCTGGTCTGATAGCTTCTGCGTTCTCAACTGGCTGGTCTTTAATCAGTGTTAGCAATAGATTTCTGCAATGATTTTTGGTGTGAGTTGTGTGAATGCGCTGTAGCCCGGCGCGGGCTTGCTTACCTCCCTGAGCAAGCCAACTGGAACCGGTTTCCCCAAGCCGGTTCCGCTTTCTAAGCCCGGTCCTTCTTGGCCCGGGCATTTTTTTGCCAGTGACTTTGCCAGTGATTTAGTCAGCCTGTGGCGGCAATTCCAGCCAGCTGTCTAGTTTGGCGACGAGCTGGTCCATGCCCTGCTGACTGCTGGCCGAAAACGCCTGTACGCTGGCGTCAACCCCGGCCTGTTTGAGTTCTTTTTTCACCTGTTGCAGGCTTTTTGCCTGGGCGCCGCGCTTGAGCTTGTCAGCCTTGGTCAGCAAGACATGCGCGGGCAGGCCGTAGTGCTTGCACCAGTCCAGCATTTGCCAGTCAAATTCCTTGAGCGGGTGACGAATATCCACAATGACCACCAGGCCGCGCAGGCATTGCTGCTGGGTGAGGTACTCCTCGAGCAGCGCCTGCCATTCGAGTTTTACCGGCTCGGGCACTTTGGCGTAGCCGTAGCCCGGTAAATCGACCAGTCGGCGGCTCTCATCCAGTGCAAAAAAGTTGATCAGGCGGGTTCGCCCGGGCGTTTTGCTGGTTTTGGCCAGACCCTGGTGGTCACACAGTGCATTGATTGCACTGGATTTGCCTGCATTCGAGCGCCCCGCGAAGGCGACCTCGAGGCCATCATCCTGCGGGAATTGCCTGGCCGCAGCTGCGCTGATGAGAAATTTTGCCTGACGGTAGTATCGATTATCCATAGTGGCAGCGATTATCAGTGTCAAATTGATGATTCACAAGCTCTAGTGTAGAATCGCGCCACATTTTCTCAGCCGCGCAGGCTCTAAACAGGGTTATAAAGTAATGACAAAAACGATTTTCAGCGGGTTGGCTCTGATGTTCGCGCTTTCAGGCGCTGCGCACGCAGGTGATGCCGAAGCGGGTAAAACCAAGGCCCTGGCCTGCGGCGGCTGTCACGGTATGGACGGCAACAGCATGGTCGAAGCTTTCCCCAAGCTGGCCGGCCAGAACGAAAAGTATATCGTCAACCAGCTCAAGGCGTTCAAGACAAGCACGGGCCGCAGCAATGAAATCATGCTGGGCATGTCCGCCGCGCTGAGCGAAGAAGACATGGCTGATATCGGCGCCTTCTACCAGACACAGAAACTCAGCAGTGCAGCCCCGGCTGATGAGAGCAAGCTGGCGCTGGGCCGCGAAGTCTACAATGGCGGCAACCTGGCTAACGGCGTCCCGGCCTGCAAGGCCTGCCATGGTCCTCGCGGCGCAGGTAATGCTGGCACCGGTTATGCACAGGTTGGCGGCCAGTACGCCAGCTATACCCAGGCGCAGTTGATGGCATTCAAAAGCGGCGCGCGCACCACTGATGACAATGCAATGATGCGTGACATCGTGGCCAAAATGAGCGACGCCGAAATCGAAGCAGTTTCACACTACATCGCAAGCCTGCAGTAAATTTAGCGACA
>JBATHJ010000148.1:0-2378 GCA_049666625.1 Gammaproteobacteria bacterium
GAGGGGGCCATAATCAACGTAGCAATGAATGTCACGATGCCGATAACCGCGCCAACACGATCAACTTTCCAGGCTTGAGTTAAAGGCTTGATTCGAATCAAGCTGAATACCGCCATCATAACGATCACAGCCAAAACAGCTTGTGGCAGATGATATAAATAAGGTGTAAAAAATAACAGCACAAGGACCACAGCAGCGGCACTGATGATGGCAAACAACCCTGTTTTTGCACCTAGCTTTGCGGCAACAGCGGACCGCGAGAACGAGCCACTTACTGTGAATGAGCCAAAGAAACTGCCTGCAATATTGGCGAGACCCTGGCCGACAAGTTCTTTACTGGCATCTACTCGCTCGCCTGTAGAGCTTGCAATAGCTTTAGAAATCGACGTCGCTTCCATAAAGCCAATTAAGGCCATCACCAGAGCAGCAGGAAGCAATGCAAGTACCAGACCCCATTGAATGGTGGGTACCTGAAAGCTGGGCAAACCTTCTGGAATGACACCGACAACGCTGCCACCTGCTGACAGTACTATCTGTTTATCTTTAATCCCGGCATACCGCCAGCTAAGATCTTCGCGCCGATAGTTATCTGGAATAGCGTCACCACTGAACATCATCAATTGCCCTTCATCATTTAATGCGGAGGTAAATATAATGGAGTGAATCTCAATACGACGCCACGTGTTTTCTTTCTTCAGGATTTTTAATTCATGACCTGCGACCGCAGCTCTTTCCAGTAATTTTGCTGCTTTTTCGAAGTCATGTCGCTCATCGCGCTTCTCGAGAGCGTCCGCATTCCTTTTTAATTCTGCAATTTCTGTTATTAAGGTCGCAATGCGTTGTTCGGTAGTGTTGTAACGTTCAAGCAGTTCAGCTGTCTCAGGCTCATGGATCTGTGATATTTCTATTGTTACCTTATTCTCATAGCCCATGATCGAGCTGATCACTGTAGTAAGTACGACCACAATTAATACACCCGGAATCGCACTGGATACTCTACGTAATCCTGAGATCAGTACCCATGCAGTGATGGCGAATAATAATGTCGCAAGATGCATTTGCGGGATTTGTTCGACAACTCGCCACAGATCAGCAAGATAAGAATCAGTGCGAGGAAAAGGTACACCAATAATTTTACTTAATTGAGAGAGGCCAATAATTAATGCCGCAGCATTGGTGAAGCCAACAATCACCGGGCTGGATAACATATTTACAATTGAGCCAAGCTTAAATATACCTAATGCCAATCTTAAGATTCCCACCATGAGTGCCAGCATGATCGATAACTCGATAAAACTGGCACTACCCGGGGTTGCAAATGGGATCAATGCCGCTGCCGACATTAATGACAACATAGCGACTGGCCCGGTATGCAACTGACTGGAAGAACCCCATAATGATGCAATTATCACAGGTACAAACGAGGCATACAGACCATACACGACAGGCAACCCTGCAAGCTGCGCATAAGCCATACTTTGTGGCACCAGGATAAGCGCTACCGTGATACCTGCGAGAAAATCAGCACGGATTTTGTCTTGCGTGATTGGAAACCAACGTAAAAATGGTAGTAACGTATACATCAAATTTTGCACTTCTATTTTCTCCCTGATAACCGCAACGGGGCTCATTTTCTTCTGTTTACTATATCAAAAACACTCTATTCTAAAACAAGTTTGCACTAGTAGATTAAATGGAAGCATATAAATCAAGCATGATATAAATCTTGACCTGATTTAGCTGCAATAATACAAGCGTGCAGCGACGAGATAAGAGTCCCGATTCGGCCTCATTGCCCGTGTGTAAGCCATCAGCCGCCCGGCCATCGCGGAAAAGCGGCTTTCACTCACGCCGAATGGTAACGTGCGTTATCAGCTCAAGACGCCGTACCGGGATGGGACTACCCGCGTCATCTTCGAACCAGTGGATTTTACAGCAAAACTGGCCGCCCTGGTGCCGAAGCCCAGAGTCAACCTGATACGCTTTCATGGCGTGTTTGCGCCGAACAGCAAGTACCGGGCGCTGGTGACACCGGCAAAACGGGGAAAAGGCAACAAGCCCAAAGCAGAGGATGGCCAGGAGGAGCAAATGCCAGTTCAGCGTCATGCGGCCATGACCGGTTTTTGCTCCTGCAAAACCGGCATACATGCCATCCATGGCAATAACCTGGGCGCAACGGCTGAAGCGTGTTTTCAAGATTGACGTTCAGATGTGCCGGGTCTGTGGAGGATCAGCCAGGGTCATTGCCTGCATAGAAGATCCAGTGATCATTAAGAAGATCCTGGTGCATCTGCAAGAAAAATTGCCGACGCGAGCCGTGCACCTGTTGCCTGACAGTCGAACGCCGCCGCAGTCCAGCCTGTTGGGCTGATTTACAA
>JBATHJ010000149.1:0-5957 GCA_049666625.1 Gammaproteobacteria bacterium
GGCGCTGGGAATAAACTTCATTGATACCGCGCCGGCCTACGGCACCAGCGAAGCCCGGCTCGGACAATTGCTGCCGGCACGACACGACTGGGTGCTGATGACCAAGGTGGGCGAAATATTTGAACAGGGTGCGTCAAGTTTTAATTTCGGATATGACTATACGCGTAAAAGTGTCGAGCAAAGTTTGAAGACCCTGCGTCGCGATATGATCGATATCGTGCTGGTGCATTCCGACGGTAACGATATGGATATCATCAATAATGAAGGCGCATTCGATGCGCTTGAAAAACTCAAACAGCAGGGCCTGGTTCGCGCATTCGGCATGTCGACTAAAACAGTCGAGGGCGGACTGTGGGTGGTTGAGCATTGTGATGTGGTGATGGCGACATACAACCTGGAAACCGATGATGAGCTGCCAGTGATAGAACGCGCGCATGCCCTGAACACCGGTGTGGTGGTAAAAAAAGGCCTGCAAAGCGGCCACGCCTCAAGTATCGACGAGGCATTCGAACATGTACTGACCCGGCCCGGAGTCAGCAGCATGATTGTCGGCACTATCAATCCAGATCATCTGCGCACTAATGTTGAAATAGCCAGCCGCTTTGGCGTGGTTGATCATTAGTATGAGTGATGCGCGCCGCTACCTGGTGGTCGGCCCGTCCTGGGTGGGCGACATGGTCATGGCGCAAAGTTTATTCATATCACTCAAACAGCAACACCCGGATTGTGTAATTGATGTGCTGGCGCCTGCCTGGTCATTACCGGTACTGGCGCGCATGCCAGAAGTGCGCAGTGGTATAGAAGACAGTACACAGCATCGCGAGTTAGGTTTTGGTAAACGCTGGCGCCAGGGCAGGGCACTGAGAAACCATAATTACAGCCATGCGATCGTGTTGCCACGTTCGTGGAAATCTGCACTGGTACCGTATTTTGCAAACATACCGGTTAGAACCGGTTACAAGGGCGAACAACGTTTTGTGCTGATCAATGATATCAGGCGGCTGGACAAGTCATTGCTCAGGCAGACGGTGCAACGTTACGTGGCGCTGGGGTCAGGCTCATCGGTCATTACTAAGGTAGATACACCTTTTCCCGTGCTGAGTGTCGATATTGACAACCAGGCCCGGATGATTTCGAAGCTTGCGCTGAAAACTGACAGGCCCGTTGTATGCATGATGCCAGGCGCCGAATACGGCCCGGCCAAACAATGGCCGCTTGAGTATTATGCCGAGCTGGCACAACGCCTGGTTGAAAGTGGTCGCCGGGTATGGGTGCTGGGTTCGAGCAAAGACGCGGTCTTCGGTGAAGTTATCGTCGGCGGTCGCGATGAGATTCATAACCTGTGCGGTAAAACATCGCTGGTGGATGCGATTGATCTGCTGGCATGTGCTGAACAGGTGGTGACAAATGATTCGGGATTGATGCATGTAGCAGCGGCCACCGGTGTCAAGCTCAATGCGATATACGGTTCGTCGACACCCGACTATACGCCGCCACTGACACAGCCTGCGTTAAAAAATATTTTTTATCTCGGGCTGGATTGCAGTCCCTGTTTTAAACGCACATGCCCGCTCGGCCACACTAATTGTCTGAAAAATATCACAGTAGAAACTATATATGCGGACATTATTAAGTAAGGCTGCACAAAACCCGCCACAGCAGATTATGGGGCTGTGTGTTTTTATGGTGGTTGCATCGGGCGCGGCGCTGCAGAATGTGGCGAGTACCTCGCTGGCGGTTATGTTTATTCTCAGCCTGTTCTATGTTCGTGACTGGGTTGCAGCATGGAAGTCGCTTGAGATGGCAGAAAAAATGGTGTTTATCGGTTTTGCGCTGTATACACTGACCGCCTTGCTGTCCTGGGTGAATGCGAATGATACTGATGAATTTATAAAACAGTTTGGTCGCTACCTCAGGTTTACCCTGATTATTCCTGTATACCTGGTGATGCGACATAAAAACATGGATGTTTCACGTTATCTACTTGCAGGCGTGGTGCTTTCTGGATTTATTTACCTGGGAATTGCGCTAAATAATCTGTATTTAAATCCTGGGCAACCCGCAGCCGGTCACTACCACCATATTACATTTGGTGATGGCGCCATGTTGAGTGTTGGTGTGATGAGTGTGATGCTGCTCATGCCGCAGTGGAAACTGGTCTACAGGTTCGTCATAGGTATATCGATGTTGTGTGCGTTGTATGCGGCTTTTATGTCACAAGCAAGGGGCGCGTGGATTGTATTGCCTGTATACCTGCTGTTATTCATAGTCTATAACGCTGCTTCACATAAATCCGCCATGCTAAAGCTAGCGGTGGCGGGTGCAGCACTCGGCGCACTGGTTATGCTTACTCCGGCAGGAAACACAATTGAAAAACGATATAATGAAGCAGTCACCGAAGTCAGCCAGTTTTTCAGTGGTGAACGTGTTAATACATCGATAGGTAACAGGTTGTCAATGTGGGCAATTGCTTACGAGGTGTGGGTGGAACACCCGATCATTGGTTCGGGGCTTGGCGACTTTGAGGAGGATATGGTGTACTACCAGGGCATGGGCAAATATCCAGAAGCCGATGTATATGGCAGTACACATAATATTTTTGTACAGGCCCTGGCGGGTACCGGGGTAATCGGTCTGGTCGCCCTGGGCTATGCGCTGGTAATAGCTCCGCTGATGTTGTTCCTTGGTTATGAAGGCAGTCAGAAACCGTATGCAGAGATGGGGGTGCTGATAATTGCGTCCTATATTGTGTTTGGATTGTCAGAATCATGGATCCTGAGGGCTCCTACAATATCAATATATCTAGCCTATGTGATTGCCTTGATTAACAGCCTGCACAACAAATAATTGAATATTCAGTCGCGTGTAAGACCAATGTTACGAGGTAATCAAAGCGGTTGACTCATAAGTAATATCAGATGCCAGTACATAATAAGAGCCACAATCAATAATGTTGTTTAACTCCTATGCTTTTATTTTTATTTTTCTGCCGATTACATTGTGGGGTTTTGTAGTCCTTGGGAAATACAGTTCACGCAGAGTGGCACTTGTCTGGTTGATAGCTGCATCATTGTTTTACTACGGCTGGTGGAATCCGGCATATCTCGGCTTGATACTGGGATCAATGTTTTTCAATTACGCGATGGGCGCGGTGCTCCTGGGCAATGCTGGCTCGCCGAATCGAAAGTTACTATTGATTGTCGGCATAACCGCAAATTTATCATTATTGGCGTACTATAAGTATGCCAATTTTTTTATAGAAACAATAAATGTAGTATTGAGTACTGACTGGAATATACAACACGTCATATTGCCCCTGGCAATATCATTTTTTACATTCCAGCAAATAACATATTTGGTCGATACGTATCGAGGTGAGACCAGGGAGTATAATTTTCTTCAGTACGCTTTGTTCGTGAGTTTCTTTCCGCAATTGATTGCGGGCCCAATCGTCCATCATCGTGAAATGATGCCGCAATTCGCGAGACTGGACACGAAACGATTTAATCATGAATATTTCGCGATCGGGCTAACGATATTCTTCATGGGCTTGTTCAAAAAGGTCGTGCTTGCGGACTCCCTGTCGCCATATGCCATCGAAACATTTTCAGCAGTGTCTGGTGGCAATCTATTAAGTCTTCTTGAAGCGTGGAAAGGTGTGTTCGCCTATACCTTTCAGCTGTATTTCGACTTTTCGGGTTATTCAGACATGGCGGTAGGCTCGGCGTATATGTTTGGTATTCGATTGCCCCTGAATTTCAACTCGCCTTATAAATCATTAAATATAATCGAGTTTTGGCAGCGCTGGCATATCACATTGTCGAGATTCCTGAGAGATTACCTCTATATACCTTTGGGGGGGAATCGTAAAGGAGCAATGAGAAGGTATGTAAATTTAATGATTACGATGTTATTGGGCGGACTATGGCATGGTGCAGGATGGACATATATTGCCTGGGGAGGAATACACGGGATGTATCTTGTTATCAATCATGCGTGGAGATATATAAAGGCTGCAGCTGGTATATCCAGTAAGCAAAGTGCCCCGGTTTTATTCCTCTCACGATGTTTAACGTTTACAGCTGTTGCAGTTGCATGGGTATATTTCAGGGCAGATACGATTGAAGCAGCCAATGCGATGATTAAAAGTATGGCCGGTTTTGGTGGAGTGGCCTGGCCTGAAGAAGCGCGTGGACAGCTCGGTGTTTTTGCAAATATATTCTCAAGCTGGGGTTTGCGATACCAGCCACTGGAGTACTTTAACGGCGGCGCTAATGTGCTTATGATAGTTTCACTTCTTGCTTTTGTCTGGCTGGCGCCAAATCTTCAGCAACTGTTTTATCGATCGCCGGCTGTGCTGGAGCCATTAGAAAGAAGTTATATTTCGTGGCATGCTGAAAAGAAGTGGCTGGTATTTGTCATGATTATTTCTGTGGTCTCTATTCTTAAATTAGGACAGGTATCCGAGTTCCTGTATTTTCAGTTTTAACAATCTGGAAATGAGCAAGTGAAGCAATATTCAATTAATTTAATAGCAGGCATTATTTGTATCTTGCTGTGCGTCATGCTGTTCAACAAGATAGTGAACCCTTACGACATTTTTGACTCACCAGCCATAGCTGGCGTTAATCTATATAAAAGCGAGGTAGAACGGCATACCCGCCTGAGTAAAATATACCAGGTTGAAAGAATCAGGCCAGAGGTCGTATTGCTGGCATCTTCCAGAGGGCTAGTGGTATCAGATCAGCTTATTTCAAATAATAGCGGGCTGGTGAGTATGAATCTCTCATTGCCCAGTGCCTCCACTTATGAGCTTTACAGGTTAATGCAACATGCGCAGGCCGTGCATCCATTAAAAAAAGTAATATTGGCGCTTGATGAGGAAATTACGAACACTGTGCAGAAAAACTATTCGGAAGACAGGATGATGGTTGATGCCAATGGACTGGTCAATACCGGTAAATGGCTGCAAAAGTGGCGCGATGTATTCTATAGCCTGCTTAGTGGTGATGGATTAAGTTCCAGTATCAGAACCATCAGAAAACAGAAGATGGATCCAGATCGCTTAAATCTTGATAATTATTACTCCGAGAGAATTTTTAATGCTGGCGGGCATCGGCAGTTATTCAGGAACATGGAAGCTAGTATCCTGCATGGTCACTCACGCGAGAGCGATGATTGCATAAATGATGTGACAGACGCATCTGGCTCGTCAAATGAGAGGGTCATTTATTTCCAAAAGATTGTTGAGCTGGCCTACCGTAACAATATTGAACTGGTTATATATATTTCACCTGTTCATGCTCGTTATTATGAGGCAAAGTGCCTGGTCGGCGAGTGGAAAAACATCGAGAACATGAAGCGGAATGTGGTGAGGATAGTTGAGACTGTTGCAAAGCAGGAGGGCAACAAACCCGGTACAGTCTGGGATTTTTCGGGGTATAACACGATTACGACAGAACCGGTCCCTGCCGCAGGAGACCGGGTGAGTCTAATGAAATGGTACCTGGAAGGCTCGCATTATTCTTATAAAACAGCAGAAATCATTTTTAATACAATGTTCAATCGCGGTCATGATCCTGCTGATTTTGGGATAAAGCTTGATACAGGAAATATAGAAGACCATTTAAATGCTATAAGGGCGCAGCGAAATGCCTATATTGCTGCTCACGGCGATGTAATAAAAGAGCTGAAATCCATTCAATATAATGCGCACGTATCGCAATAGTGCGAATGGAAAATGTGCGTGCCAGCGGGATGATGGTGCAACAACCGGGTGTTGCAGGCAGCATTAAGTATCAATCGCTAGATAACTTCAGGTAGAACGCCGCCTGATCTCCATTTTGTGAATCATTTAATTCTTTGGCCATTCTGTCGTATTCTTCCAGTTGTTTTTTACTAAAGATGTTCCTGGTTTTCTTGTCGCTCATTAAAGGGATTGCTCGCCGATATAGCTC
>JBATHJ010000150.1:0-7987 GCA_049666625.1 Gammaproteobacteria bacterium
CTGTAGAGCACAATTCCTGGATCAGGCAGGGTCATGATTGCCGCCCATTGTCTGCAGTGTCCTCGCCGGGTTCTGCGTCTGCGATACGCGCCAGCAGGCCGGCGAGCTCGGCACCGACTTTCAGGCCCACAGCCAGGTATAACAATGGCAAGGTGCCTGCGGAAAACACTGCACCGAGGTGTCCTTTGGCCAGCATCGGCTGTAAAAATTCATGTCCCTGGAACATGGCGAGTAAACCTATCACAATGAACGTCGCACCGGCGAAGCCTTCGATCAGACTCAGGCCTGCATGGCTTACATGACTACCGGGCCGGGCGAGCAAGGGAATAAAAAATGCCGCGGCGAGAATAACCCCGCCCTGAAATCCACCGCCAGGGGTTAAATGACCGTGCAGAATAATATAAAAGCCGACCACAAGCAGTAACGGAAACAGCAGGTCGCTGCTGACTTTTAAAATGAAACCGCCATCGGGATCGCGTTTTGCCTTTTCACGCCGTTTACCCAGCACCAGTCCGGCAGCCGTGGCGGCAGTAAACAAAATCGCAATCTCACCGAGGGTGTCAAAGCCGCGATAACCGAGTACCACCGAGGTGACGATGTTGGCAGCGCCAGTGTCCTGCACAGCCGCATCCAGAATGCCCTGCCCAATCAACATCGGTGCTGCAGCAAAATCAAACGTCGCAGCAATACTGAGCAGCATGAAGGCCAGCCCGAGCGCAAACAGCAGTGATGCAGCATCACGTAGCGAACGACGTTGCTCAAGCATGCTCGTCGTGCTCCTTGTGATGTTGCTTTAACAAGTTTTCACCGCGGTGTTCTATTTTCCACAGGCCCAGCCGGCGCAGGCCCAGCGCCAGTATCAGGCCGCTCAAACCCGCGCCTACCGCGGCTTCAGTCATGGCCACATCAGGCGCGCGCAGGCTGACAAATAAAACCGACACCGCCAGTGAAACCACCGAGAGTGCAGCGAGGGCTGCAATCATATTGCGCATCAGCAATACCGCCACAGCCGATACCAGCATCACGAATACAACCAGAAGATTTACCAGTTCCATAGCACCAGGCTAAGCCTGCCCCTCCTTGCCAATAATTTTTTGAATTTTTAACAGCGTCTTTTCCGCCGAACTGTGCCACGGCTGCACGCCCGCGATATACAGCGCACGTGCAATCGAGGAAGAACTCACCGGGTTGGTTATTAATACAAAAACCGCTATCACCAGAAGTTTTGGCCACCACTGCGGATGCAGAATAAAGATCCCTATAAAAAACGCGATCGCACCCAGGGTTGCCGCCTTGGTCCCTACCTGGATCCGGTTATAGACATCAGGCATACGCAGCAAACCCAGCGCCGCCAGAAACGCAAACAATGCGCCAATGAGTAAAAAAATATCCGCCAGTAATCTCATGCGCGTCCACCTTCTATGGCGCGCGCCAGCGCAACAATACCGACGAACGACAAGGTGGCGTATATCAGCGCAACATCGAGATAAAATTCACTTTCGAACCAGACCGCAAAACCCGTGAGCACGATGGTAGCAATCATCGCCAGGGTGTCAGCCGCAACAATACGATCAGGCGCCGCCGGACCGATCAGCATTCTCAGCAGGCCGAGCAACACTGCCAGCACCATCAACACGGCTGCGATAATTTCCAGGATGGTCACTTTAAGAACCCCTTTATATCGCGTTCGAAGCCCGCCGCGATTTCACGTGTGGCATGCATGATATCTTCGCCGGGCTGCGCATCAATCCAGTGAATCAGCATGCGGTCGCCGATAACATCGATGGTCAATGTCCCCGGGGTCAAGGTAATGCTGTTGGCCAGCAACAATTTGCCTAACTCCGATTGCAGGCTGGTCTGTATTTCGACGACAGCCGGCTTGAGTGGTAACGAGGGCGTTAATACTCGTCGCGCCATATCAATATTTGCCTTGATGAGTGCAAGCGCAAAGTTAAACGAATAACGCAGGATCGCGAGCGGTGCGGAAGGCACCAGTTTGAAGCCGGAGAAAACAGCCAGACGCGGGGTAGCGACTGCAGCTACCACAGCAACCAGTATACCGGTGATGATTTCATCGGCTGACAGGCTTGCAGTGAGTAATAGCCACAATATGAACAGCGCCGCGCTCAACAAGAGCCACGATCTCAGAGGACTTTTTTGCATTATTACATCCCCCCGTACCATAACCTTGATGAAGGATGATGACACGCCATTGAATTGTTTATGGAAAACACCGATTAAGGAACACTAAAGCCTGATGCGGATCCCTGCAAAACACCCTTAGCAACTCTATGATGCCATTGTGCCAGACTATAAAACTAATTGATGTTTGACACCGTTGATGCAGATCAACTTCTGACGCATTATTCAAAAAACACTTAAAAAACGCCTGAAATAAACCACATTTAAAAAACAGGTAATACGAAATCATCAGCCACTTACCTTGCAGGTTTTAAATCACATTAGCTGCGCATCAAGACTTTAATTTACATCCGTTTACATCATGCAAATCATGCACCCAAATAATGCGCAGACCCGTCAGTACACAGCCTTGAGGATAAAACCCGGGCGTGCATTTCAGGCTGTATCCGCTGCCTGGTCAAGGAACCAGTGGATCATGCCGATCTGGTTAATTGGCAACGCCGCCCCCGCCTTAATCTGGTGCATAGCCTCACGCTTGCCAGTCCCGGTGACCAGCGCAATACGCTGCCCCGCCTGTTTCAGTGTCGACAAACCCAGCGAGACTCTTTCAGCTGGCGGTTTGGGCGCGTCAAACACCGGCACGACACTACGTTCATCATCAAGCGCCGGGTTCCCCGGGAACAGGCTGGCGGTATGCCCGTCTTCACCCATGCCGAGTAAAACGATATCCAGCACACCGACACTCTGTAATAGTTTTGTGTATTGCCGTGCAGCATCTTCAGCGCCAAGCTCTGCATGTATTATGTGCTGATTTTGTTGCGGTATTGTTACACGCGACCAGAGCTTGTCATTGATCATGCTGTCATTGCGTTCGACATGACCGATCGGATAACAGCGCTCATCGCCAAGGTACCAGTGAATTTTTTCCCACGGCAGTGTTTTAGCCGAGAGCAGCTCGAGACATCTTGCCGGTGTGCCGCCACCTGGCAACGCCAGATGACAAATATCTTTATCAGCGATACAAAGCTCAATCTGCTGGCATAAATAATTCGTCGCAGCCTTTGCGACTTCTTCTGCGTTTTTATAGATGTTATAGCAATGCATGTTCTCAGGTCGGCGTATGCCAGCCGCCTACACAACCCTCGGTTATCTTGTCCATGTTCGGCACTTCCCAGGTTCCTGCACGATAACGATCAATTGAAAAACGGTCTTTCCAGTTCTGCAGAATGGGTTCCACGATTGACCAGGACTCTTCAACTTCATCAGAACGCGAAAACAGGGTTTCATCCCCGGTGAGTACATCGTGCATCAGGATTTCATATGCATCTGCGACTTCTTTTTCATCATCGGCATACGGCGCGCGCATTACCAGCGGTTCATTGTCTGTTGTCAACCCGGGTTTTTTCGCATTCAGTCGCAGCACCACACCGCCTTCAGGCTGCAAACGAAACACCAGTGCATTCTCTTTCGGTAACGATGCATGACTGTCAAATAAATTGAATGGCGGCCTGCGAAAGCGGATCATCACTTCTGAAACCTTTTTCTTCATGCGCTTGCCAGTCCATACTATGAACGGCACACCTTGCCAACGCCAGTTATCTATCTGAAAGCGGACCGCGGCAAAGGTTTCTGTCGCCGACTCCGGGGATACATTTTCTTCGGACACATAGGCCGGCACTGCTTCGCCATTGCTGTTACCAGAGGCATACTGCGCAGCAACCGTGAGTTTCTCAATTGATTCCGGTTTAAATCGGCGCACCGCGCGCAAGACTTTCATTTTCTCGTCGCGTACTGCATCGGCGGTAAATTCTACCGGTGGCTCCATCGCTACCAGGGTCATTAATTGCATCAGATGACTTTGAATCATGTCGCGCAAGGCACCTGACTTTTCATAATAGTTTGCACGGTATTCAATGCCGATTGTTTCCGCCACCGATATCTGGATATGATCTATGTAGTTCCTGTTCCATAAGGGCTCCATGATGCTGTTGGCAAAACGATATACCAGCAGGTTCTGTACACTCTCTTTGCCCAGGTAATGATCAATGCGGTAAATCTGTTTTTCATGGCACACTGCCAGCAATTCCTGGTTCAGCGCGTGCGCAGAATCAAGGTCCATGCCAAACGGTTTTTCGATGACTATACGCCTGTAACCGTCCTGCTCACTGATCAGTCCGGCGGCACTCAGCCCGTGCGCTACTCGCCCGTACCAGCCTGGCGGTATGGCGCAATAAAACATGGCGTTTTTACGCTCACCCAGCGATTCCATTGCCGCGCCGATGTCTGCATAAACCTGGTCGTTGTCGAGATCGCCGATGACCGATTTCATGCGTGAAGCAAATACATTCCACCTGTCATCATCCATCGATATTTGTGGTGAATATTCAGCCAGGCCTTCGCGAATGATCTGCAACCACTCTTCGTGCGTCTGGTTACGTATGACACCAATAATTCGACTATCAGCATGCACCAGCCCGCAGTCGAACATGCGTACCAGTGCCGGGATCAACTTGCGCTTGGTTAAGTCACCGGTTGCACCAAAAATAACTATATTGGAAGGATCGGCTGTTTCGATCGTTTGTCCCGCAGTTACCATAGTTCGTATTCCTGTGAATTCGAAGACGTATCGTCCTGGAATGTTTTATTCACGGCTTGCTGCACTATTACAACTTCCAGATTTCGGCATTGTATTGCTGCATGGTCCTGTCGGTCGAAAAGAAACCGCTGTTGGCCGTATTGCGGATACTCATGCGAACCCAGGCGTCTTTGTCACGAAAGAAATCGGCCACTTCCTGCTGACAGTCGATGTAACTGCGGAAGTCGGCCAGCGTCAGCCAGGGATCATTCTGGCTTTTCATTGCATTGATGATGTCGTCGAAGATGTGCGACTCGAACAGGTTGAAATGCCCGGATTCGAGCAGCTGCATGACAGCAGCCAGGTCAGGGTCATTATCAATAATTTGCTGCGGCTGATAATGATGTCGCATATCTTCGACTTCACTCGCATTAAGCCCGAACAAAAAGAAGTTATCTGCACCGACTGCTTCAAGAATTTCAATGTTGGCGCCGTCATAGGTGCCGATGGTAATCGCACCGTTCATCATGAATTTCATATTACCGGTACCCGATGCTTCCTTGCCCGCGGTTGATATCTGTTCTGACAAATCGGTTCCCGGGGTAATGATCTCCATACGTGAGACATTATAATTTGGCAGGAATGCGACTTTAAGCATGTCACCAACATCATCATCATCGTTGACGATTTCGGCAACATTATTCACCAGCTTGATAATCAGCTTTGCCATGTGGTATCCGGGCGCGGCTTTACCACCGATCAGCACACAACGTGGCGTCCAGTTGGCGGTATCGCCACGCTTGATCCTGCTATACAGGTGAATCACGTGCAGAATGTTCAGCAGCTGGCGCTTGTATTCATGCACGCGCTTAACCTGTACATCAAAAATTGCATCGGTATTAAATTTCACACCGGTTTCGGCAAGCACCAGCTCTGCGAGACGTTTTTTATTTTCATACTTGATATCAGCCCATTTATCCATGAACGCCGTATCATGCTGATCCAGGCGCTGCTCCAGTTTTTTGATATGGGAGAGATCAGCCACCCACTCCGGGCCAATCGTGTCGGTAATCAGGTCGCGTAACAGCGGATTTGCATGTGCCAGCCAGCGTCGCGGGGTCACACCATTGGTTTTGTTATTGAACTTTTCAGGCCAGAGTTCATAGAAGTCGTGGAACAGTCCCTGGCACAGCAGTTCGGAATGCAGCTCGGCAACGCCGTTGACGGAAAAGCTGCCGACAATAGCCAGAAACGCCATGCGTACACGCTGGCCGCCGCTTTCATCAATCAGGGACATGCGCGCGAGCCTTGCATTATCGCCCGGCCACTTCATTGCCACGTCATGCATGAACACCGTGTTGATCTGGAAAATAATTTCCATCAACCTCGGCAGTAATTTTTCCATCATGGCGACCGGCCAGGTCTCAAGCGCTTCCGGCAACAGTGTATGGTTGGTGTAAGCCATGGTCTTTGAGGTGATAGACCAGGCCTGGTCCCAGGTCAGGTTCTTTTCATCCATCAGGATGCGCATCAATTCAGCCACTGCAATCGATGGATGCGTGTCGTTCATCTGGAATACATTGAAATCGGCGAAGTCCTTGTAATGGTTACTGTTGGTACGCTCCCAGTTGCGTATCACATCTTTAAGACTTGCAGAGGCGAGGAAGTACTGTTGCTTGAGGCGTAACTCTTTACCGCTTTCACTGGCATCGTTTGGATACAGCACCATGCTGATATGCTCGGCATCATTTTTGGCCTGCACTGCGTCTGAGTAACTGCCTGCATTGAAATCATCCAGGCTGAATATTTCACTCGCCGTCGCTTTCCACAACCTCAGGGTATTCACCGTGTCATTGCGATAGCCCGATATGGGCATGTCGTAAGGAATCGCAACTATGTCGTTGGTATCGACCCAGCGCACGCGCTCGACGCCGTCACTGTCACGGTATTTTTCTGTATGGCCGCCAAAATGCACAGTCTGCTCGAACTCGGTGCGCGCAACTTCCCAGGGATTACCATCGCGCAGCCAGTGGTCGGGCTCTTCTACCTGGTAGCCTTTTTCAATATGCTGGTTGAACATGCCGTATTCATAGCGGATACCGTAACCCAGCACCGGCAGATCAAGCGTGGCACAGCTGTCCATGAAACACGCCGCCAGCCTGCCCAGGCCACCATTACCAAGGCCTGCGTCCGGTTCTTCATTGATGACATCTTCAAGCTCTACTGAAAACTCCATCAGCGCATCGCGCGTCGCCTGCTCAAGTTCCAGGTTTAATAGATGATTACCGAGTGCGCGGCCGATAAGGAATTCGAGTGACATGTAATAGGCTTTACGCGTTGCCGGCTGGTTGTGGCGTTTCCAGGTTTTGTGCCAGCGCGACATAATGCGGTCGCGCACCGTCAGTGCCATGGCTTCGTACAGGTAAAACGGTACAAACCCCATGAAATGCCCGAGGTGATTTCTGAGGTAACGATTAAAACTACTCGACAGTGAATGGCTATCCGCCGGTAAAGGCTCTATTTCAACTATGGTATTTTCTTCTATCCAGTCCTGATCATTCATACGGCTACCTCAATATTTCTCATATACAACTTTTGATATTCTTTTGCGCTTGCATCCCAGCTCAGGTCCATCTGCATCGCAGTCCTGCACACCTGTTGCCATAAACGATGATTGGCGTACAACTGGAGCGCACTGCAGGTAATCGACAGCAGTGCCTCTGAATTTGCGCCATGAAAAACAAATCCATTCGCGTTTTTGTTTCTGAGCGTAACCAGGGTGGTATTAATCACCGTGTCAGCAAGTCCGCCGGTATGGTTCACTATCGGCGGTGTCCCATAGCGCAGGCTATACATCTGGTTGAGACCGCAGGGCTCAAACCGTGACGGCATCAAAAACATGTCGCAGCCTGCTTCAATCTTGTGCGCCAGAACTTCGGAATAACCAACGTGTATATGCAGGCGATCGGGATATTTGTCCGCCAGCGCCTGTAAATCCATCTCGTATACTTTATCACCAGAGCCGAGCACCACCAGTCGTGCATCGCTGCGTTCAAATAGTTCGGGCAACATCGTTGTCACCAGGTCAATGCCCTTTTGCGATACCATGCGGCCGATAAAACCCAGCAGCGGTGCATCACTCTGCGGCAAACCAACGTAGTCCAGTAAATCTTTTTTGTTTGCCTGCTTGGCGCCGATGCGATTTTTTGTGGCCGAATAGTTCTGCGCCAGGTTGCTGTCGGTCTCAGGGTTCCAGACATCCAGGTCAAT
>JBATHJ010000151.1:0-3029 GCA_049666625.1 Gammaproteobacteria bacterium
CCGCAACGGTGATTGAGTCAAAGCCCTGTCGTACACCACTGTAAGCATGCTTATGGGAAGGTGACAGGCGCAAGGTCGCAAGACGCTCATCAGCCCGGAGACCGGCCCGTGGTGCCCTTTAACCTACACGCGCGGCGGGCGCGGGAGCAATTCCTATGCAAAAACCACTCTGCGTAGCCATCCTGGCAACACTCTGTCTGCAGGCGCAGGCTGAAACTCGACTACATCCGATCATTACTTCATCACGCGTTGCGCAAAGCGCCGATCAGACCATGACAGCGGTCAGCGTGTTAACCCGTGAAGATATTGCGCAAAGCCAGTCGCAATCAACCGTTGAATTATTACGCGAGCGCATTCCGGGGCTGGACTTTCTCACCACCGGCGGCAGCGGCCACCAGGTCAGCACATTTTTACGCGGCACCAGTTCAGACCAGTTCCTGTTGATGATCGATGGCAATATCGTCGGCTCGGCCACCACCGGCTCGGCCGCAATCGAACTGATCCCGCTCGATAACATCGAGCGCATCGAAGTGGTCCGCGGACCGCGCTCATCACTGTATGGCTCCGAAGCCATCGGCGGTGTAATCCAGGTGTTTACCCGCAGCGGTAATAAAACCACGGCGTCAATCACCACAGGATCACTGCATACCGCGGCCGCGAGTGCAGCCACCCAGTTTGGCAATGACAGCACCACGCTCAACATCGCGCTGAACCATTACCAGACCGAAGGTTTCGATGTCACTAATGATAGTGAAACCGACACTGACGGCTACACCAACGACTCGATCAACCTGCGTTTGCAACATGCGCTCAGTCAACATACCCGTGTATTCGCCAATGCATTGTATGCTGATGGCAATACCGAATTTGACAATGACACGTTTGATAATGCATCGGATTCGATCCAGCAAAACTACCAGCTGGGCGCAGACACCGAGGTGAATTCAGCCTGGAACAGCCGGTTTGAAATCGGCCAGAGCAAGGACGAGCTGGTCACGGTGCGCAACAGCCGTGATTTTTTTACGCCCGGCCTGATTAATAATGAAGTCACGTTGTTCATTACTCGGCGCGACCAGGCCCACTGGATCAACACGCTTAATTTTGGTGACACCGGCCAGGCCAGCCTCGGCGCTGATTACCTGAATGACAAGGTTGAAGGTACTACGCCCTACACCGAAAACCAGCGCAGCAATCGCGCAGTATATGCCCTGGTGCAGGACAAGTTCGACCGACACCAGCTGCAACTGGCAGCGCGACTCGACGACAATGAAGCCTTCGGTAGTCACACCACCGGCAGTATCGCCTGGGCGTATGACATTAGCGCCAGTGAACGTATTCGGCTTTCACAGGGCACGGCGTTTATCGCGCCTTCGTTCAATGACCTGTATTTTGTCGATCCGTTTTTCAGCGGCAACCCCGATCTTGAACCGGAAACATCACGCACTTCAGAAATTGCCTTTACCACCAGTCAGCCCTGGGGCAACTGGCAACTGAATGTGTATCGCACCCTGATCAAAAACCTGATCGTGCTCAACAACAGTTTTACCTCGGTAGAAAACGCCGCACGCGCCAGCATTAGCGGGGTTGAATCCGAGCTCGATGTTCGCCGTGATGCCTGGAACCTGAACTTCAGCCTGTCAGTCATCGACCCGGTCGATAAAACCACCGGCCTGGTGCTGCAGGGCCGCGCGAAACAAACCCTCAAGCTCAGTGCTGCACGCAGCTTTGGCAGTGTCCAGCTGGGCACCAGTGTGCTGGCACAGGGACCGCGCTATGCCAACGCGAGCAATAGCATCGAACTGCCGGGATACGGCATTATCAATCTCACGGCGGCTAAAACCATCGACCAGCACTGGCAGCTGAAAGCACGGCTTGAGAACCTGCTGGACAAGGAATACTCGACCTCGATCGATTTTTTCCAGAACACCAGCAACAACACTCCGATTGCGCTGTTTGTCAGCCTGCATTACCAGCAATAAGCCACAACGACCGGCGCCTGGTATCAGGACCGGGCGCCGGCCTCTTGAAAGCCGCCGAATCAGCCCCAAAATATTCCCACAAAGCCTGTACAATGATGCGCCTGCAAGTAGCTGAACTTCAGTCAATGAAATCAGTCGATACTCACAATCTCTCATCCCCGGTTTCCGGGCAACGGGTATCTTCTCGTGAGTATGACGTGCACTGCGCTGTGCATAATTCATGCAGAAAGTTTGAACCCGACACTAAAATAATACTCGCGAAAAAATGGCAACCCTATAAATGACTACACAAGCGGCTATCCAGAAACTCAAACACCACGTACAAACCCATATCATCGGCCAGGACACGCTGGTCGACCGCCTGCTCATCGCGCTGCTGTGTGATGGCCACCTGCTGGTCGAAGGCGCGCCCGGGCTGGCCAAGACACGTGCCATCAAGGTGCTCAGCGACGGCATCGACAGTGATTTTCACCGCGTTCAGTTCACCCCGGACCTGCTACCGGCCGATCTCACCGGCACCGAGGTGTATCGCCCGCAGGACGGCTCCTTTGTATTTCAGCAGGGCCCGCTGTTTCATAACCTGGTACTGGCGGATGAAATCAACCGCGCGCCGGCAAAAGTCCAGTCCGCCCTGCTCGAAGCCATGGCCGAACGCCAGATTACGGTCGGCAAAATCACCTATCCCCTGCCGCGGCTGTTCATGGTGATGGCAACCCAGAACCCGATCGAACAGGAAGGCACCTACCCGCTGCCCGAAGCCCAGCTCGACCGTTTCCTGATGCACGTCAGCATCGGTTATCCGGATGCCAATGCTGAAAGCAAAATACTGGCACTGGCGCGCGCAGAAGCCATCAGCGAAAACAGCGACATTGGCAATGAAACCACGGTGGTCAACGATAAAATCAGCCAGCAGGATATATTCGAAGCACGCCGTGACGTACTGCAACTGCACATGGCCGAAAACCTGCAAAAGTATTTATTGCACATGGTTCTGGCGACTCGTAACCCGGCCGCCTATGGCGACGATCTCGGCCAGTGGCTGCTGTACGG
>JBATHJ010000152.1:0-8140 GCA_049666625.1 Gammaproteobacteria bacterium
TACGGCAAACGCCTGAATGGTAACTGGGCAACCACCAGTGCAGTTCGTCTGGCCGGTATGGGTTATGCCGTACCAGGAACGGTGATCGCTGTCGGTGTGTTGATTCCATTCGCCTGGCTTGATAACACGATCGACAATTGGTTGCTCGACAGTTATGGTTTTTCCAGTGGACTAATACTGAGCGGAACAGTCGTCGCTGTGTTGTTTGCCTATACGGCACGTTTTCTCGCGGTTTCTTTACAAACAGTAGAGGCCGGCCTGGGTAAGATTAAACCCGGCATGGATGAAGTCGCACGCTCGCTGGGTTACCAGCCAATGGGTGTACTACGAAAGATACATATGCCATTGATGCGTGGCAGTTTACTAACAGCACTGCTGCTGGTTTTTGTTGATGTCCTCAAAGAACTGCCCGCAACGATGATACTTCGTCCGTTCAATTTCAATACTCTCGCTGTGCGCGCATTCGAACTGGCATCGGACGAACGCCTCGCCGATGCTGCTAGTGCTTCACTCGCCATCGTGCTGACAGGTATTATTCCTGTCGTGTTATTAAGCCGAAGTATTTCAAGGTCAAGGCCAGGTCATGCATAAATTATTGGAAGTTGAAAACTGTGTACTCGCCTACGACGCCGAACCGGTGGTCAGGCAAGTTTCTTTCTCGATAGCGGCTGGCACCATCGGCTGCTTACTGGGCCCGAGCGGTTGCGGTAAAACCACATTGTTACGTGCGATTGCCGGGTTTGAAACACCGCAGGATGGCAAGATCAGTCTACGTGGCCAAGTGGTCAGTCACGCGGGTTGGGCGTTGCCACCTGAACAACGTAAAGTTGGAATGGTGTTCCAGGATTTTGCCCTGTTTCCCCACCTTCGTGTAGAAGAAAACATAGGCTTCGGATTGAACCATCTATCCGAACGCGAACGTCGTGCTCGTGTCAACGAACTGCTTGAGCTGGTTAATCTTTCTAACTATGCGCGTAGCTATCCGCATCAACTTTCAGGTGGGCAACAACAGCGTATTGCAGTGGCGCGCGCCATCGCACCTCGGCCCGAGTTACTGCTACTCGATGAACCGTTTTCCAGTCTTGATGTTGAAATGCGTGAACAGATGGCACGCGAAGTGCGTGAAATTCTCAAGCAAGAAGAAATCGCCGGGCTCCTGGTCACGCACGATCAGTATGAAGCGTTTGCGATGGCCGACGAGATTGGCGTGATGAACACAGGCGAATTCAAACAATGGGATACGGGTTATAACCTGTATCACCAACCGGCCAATCGTTTTGTTGCTGACTTTATCGGGCAGGGGGAAATTCTTGATGGCATCGTATTAAACGATCAAGCGGTTGAAACGGAGCTCGGTATCATTGATGGCCGTGTACCTGAAGGTTGTATTTCCGGGTGTCGGGTAGAACTCCTGGTCAGGCCCGACGATATCCAGCACGATGACAACAGTCAATTACAAGCAAAGGTTGTTGAAAAAGTCTTCAGAGGCGCAGACTTTCTCTACACTCTGGCACTGACCACTGGCACACGCCTGTTATGCTTTGCACCCAGTCACCACAATCATGCCATTGGCGAAGCCATCGGTATTCGACTTGATATTGAGCACCTGGTGATGTTTCGAGCAGAACAAGCAAGCGTGATTTAAAAAGACCCTGTTAAATTTTATAAATAAGATTAAATGAGGATGTAACTTTTTAGTTTGAGGAGTTAAAAGGTCATCGCCATCTTTAATTTTTTCAAATAACGGTGAGTGCCTTTAGTTAAATAACAAGGCCAGGAAGGTTTTACGATCAGTATCAGACATCGTGCGATAGGTATTAAATGTGACGTGATCATCAGTTGCGTCAAGGTCTAACTCTATTCCCCAAAGCGGGCGGATACTGGTCGGCAGCATCGCGTAGCGCACATCTCCCAGCACATCAGGACGCTCGGGGTGCCAGGCCAGAAAGCCATCAGAGAAAAACTCAAAGCGCTCGATGTCACGATAGATCATCATCTGATCAGTCAATTGAGGCAGATCACGTCTGATATCAAAGGTCTGCACCTTATTCCCGGTAAAAACCCTGCCGTTACCGGGTAGACCTGTACGTACTGCGTCGACGTAATACATGCCACCCGCCTCATAAACCGAACGCCATAACAGCAAGTTGCCCAAGGTGGGTTTGACAATCAGGCGCTCGGTGATGTGGCCTCGTTGTTGAGCATGTAGATGGGCAAGAGCTTCAGCGCGTTCATGCTGAATTGCGCCGAGTGAAAGATAGGCGGCAGCGAACACCATACCGATTCGTGCTGCTAGCGGTTTATATTTAACAACACCAAAGACAATTACCACGATCAGTGTCAAGGAGAATACCGGGTCGAAGATGGAGATGATGCTCCATGCAATTCGCTCGTCGGTGAATGGCCATAGCAAGTGGGTGCCGTAACTGGTGCAGGCATCCAGAAAACCGGCCGTGGCGTAGCCGAGAAAAGCGTAAAGATAAATCCTCTTGAATGCCAACCGGTTTCTCAGTAACGGCCAGAGCAACAATGACGCAAGTAGGGCACCAATAGGAATAAATATTAGAGCATGAGAAAAGTGACGGTGATACTCCAGAAAAAGGAGTGGATCTTCGGTTGAACGAATTAGTGCGTCGGCGTCCGCAAGCAGTGGTGCACAGAAGCCAATTAATGAGGCCAAACGCACCTCATTAGGTCTCGCACCAGCTTGTGCAACGATTGCACCAATCAAACCTTGTGTAATTATGTCCATAATATCAGGATTTTAGTGTATTTAGAGCCATCAAAGAATAACAAGATTGTTGATTTTTATCCTCTGGCTCAAATTGTTCTATCGATATTTCTGACTACTGTATATATTGTTATACTGCGCACTTTGTAACAATGCCTTTCCTAAAATGAACTCCAGCATAGATGGTGATGTTATTCACATAAAGCAACCGATTGCCATTTCTAACTGGCTTAATGCTGTCGCGTTCCTGGTTTTTATCATGGTTATTGTTGGTGGCATTACGCGGCTGACCGAATCCGGACTTTCAATTACTGAGTGGAAACCCATCACCGGTGCGATACCACCAATGAGTGAAGAAGTATGGGTATCAGAGTTCGAAAAATATAAACAGATTCCCGAATACCTGGAAATAAACGGCCCGGCGGGTATGGCCCTGGAAGATTTCAAGCAAATCTATTTTTGGGAATGGGTGCACCGTCTTTTGGGGCGACTGATTGGCCTTGCTTTTGCTCTGCCGCTTGCATGGTTCGCATTCAAACGGGCTATACCTGGTGGTTATGGTGTACGATTGTCTGCACTGCTGGTGTTGGGCGGAATGCAGGGAGCGATTGGTTGGTGGATGGTTAGTTCCGGTTTAACCGAGCGCACAGATGTTAGCCATTTTCGGCTGGCGACCCATTTGTTAACAGCGTTTCTTATCCTGGGTGGACTGGTCTGGACAGCATTGGATCTTAGGCGATTCGCTCAAGGTCAAAACATGCCCTCAAAACTCACAGCCTTTGGTTTGATGGTGTTAAGTATATTGTTTTTGCAATTGTTATTTGGTGCTTATACAGCAGGACTGAATGCAGGTCATGTTTCCAACACCTGGCCGTTGATGCATGGTTCTTTCATGCCGCGTGGAATAGATTGGTCTGGTGGTATCTGGACAATGCTCAATAATGACCCGTATGTAATCCACTTTATCCATCGTTGGTGGGCATGGGTAACGGCTGGTTTTCTGATCGCATTAGCCTTGCGTGTACGCGGACGGTCCCGAAAAGCGTCGATAGCAATCCACAGTGCTTATGGTTCTCAGATATTACTTGGAATTGCGACTGTTATGACTGGCGTCAACATATATTTTGCGGTACTACATCAAGCAGTAGGAGCGCTGGTGGTTATCTCGGCCGCGTGGGGCGTGCATCTATTAGGTCGTTATCCACCAGTTGTCGACAACATAGCGAGTTCTACTGAAAGAGAATAGGAGAGTCCGCAGAACGTTGAATTTACCTGAATAATCTCGTTTAAAAAAATCATGCTGATCAGCGCTAAAGTTAAAAAATATTTATTGATTGGGTTGTCTTACCTCCTGATATTTTTTGTGATTTCACAAGGGGTAAGTTGGTGGAAAACGCGCAATGCACAAACGGGTAATCTTTCCGAATTCAATGTTGAATTGATGGATGGTTCTCAATTTATCATTTCAGAATTATCAGGAAAACCTGTGTTGTTTCATTTTTGGGCAACATGGTGCCCTCTTTGTGATCTTCAGAAAGGGAGTGTGGAATCAATTGCTCGAGATTATCCAGTAGTCAGTGTCGCTTCGTGGTCTGAAGGCGAAGCAGAAGTAAAAAAGTATATGCGAGATAACGAGTTAACGTTTCCAGTCATGTTAGATGATAGTGGGAAACTTGCAGAGTCTTTCGGTTTGAAGGGTGTGCCCACCAGTTTCATACTATCCCCGAGTGGTGAGATAGAGTATGTTGAAACAGGCTATACAACGGAAGCAGGACTTCGCTTTCGTCTTTGGTTGTCGACCTTGATTAAATAGTTTCCTCTGTGTGTGTTAATGACCTCTTCGAATATTAAAGTATTAAAGGGGTCGGAGTGAAGCACACCGGTATTCATAGACACCTAACGAACAAGCTCAACGTAGGCGATTGAGCGCAGCGGAATTGCCGTCCGGTGCAGCGCCTTGTTAGGTGATGCAGTCACATTTTATTATCTACTAATAGCTTTCAGTGCTCCAAGTAAATATTTTGGATTGTGAGCCGAATCGTACATTGGATGTACCTTCTTACCAGTATCAAATAAACCATAAACTGCCATTTGAGCTGTCCGTACAGAATATTCAACCGTAAATACACAATCTTTTGGTGCTTCAGCAAATTGACCTAAAAAGGCAAAATTCGTTGCTTCTTTTGGTATCACATCTGGCCTATCACCAATTTCCCTCGGCATAAAAAGACTATCAATAAACGGCATAGCAACAGGGATACAATTTACCTTCCCGGCTTCTGTAATCGGTTTCATTATATCTTGAATTTTCAAATGAAAATAAAGCTCTTCTAGCATTTCAGCGCCGGTGCACTCTGCCATTGTTTTGCCTATGTAATTTCCTTTTCTATCAGGATAGAGTCCATAGCCCCAAAAAATCTTAACGTCATCAGGCTGGTTTGGAAAGTGAGGCTGTCGTGCAATTACAAATGACATGAGCCAGTTGGAGTCAGTCAAAGTAACAAGTCCGCCTGTTCCATCTACATTGCCCGAGAAGTTTTCCATATAATCGAGAAATGTGCTGTCTTTCATTGTTGCCGTAAATGAGTACCATTTTTGCAGATCAATATTGTCACAGAATGGATTCGGATTTCCGAAAGCCTTATCTTTTTTTGCTATGCTTTTCCACAGCTTCCAAGAGCCGGATTCTTCCAAACCCTTCAATTTTGCAGGAGTATCCCAGGTTCCATTATCAGTGCTTTCTGTTATAGAGCCATTTGTGATAAACACAAAATCATTTTTTCCAAGTACTATTTCAGTTTTGTCTTTAAGGTGGAGCACTGTTGCACTCTTTTTGTCAGCGGATAGATTGAAATCAATATCAACAACTTCTTTGCCCATTTCAAATTTCACACCCTTTTCTTCAAGGTATTTTTTCATAGGTCTTACTACAGAGTCATATTGATTGTATTTGGTACGCATTACACCGCCCAATCTAGGCAAACCATCAATAAGATGGATAAACCTTTTCATATATCTTCTCATTTCGGCAAGACTGCTCCATTTTTGGAATGCAAACATGGATGACCATATATACCAAAATTTTGTGTCAAAAAAAGCTTGATCAAACCAGTCTTCTATTCGTTTATTTCCAAGTGAACTCTCTGAAACATAGGTTAATTTAAGAAAATCTGTTTTTTGTGTAAACGATAAACCATAAGAAGAGACATCCAGTATTTTCCCGTCTTTCAACAAACGGGCCTGTCCGTTTGAAACAAACCGTTCATTAAAATCATAAGATTCATCTCTTACCGAAACATTTGGATCTTCCAGTGAAGGAATGTGAGAAAGCAGCTCCCAATAACATTCGTAGTGCATTTCGTGCATTCTTCCACCACGTACAACAAACCCCTTCTCTTTATCGCCAGCACCGTCTGTGGCTCCGCCAGGAATTGAATCTTTTTCTATAATATGTATATTCTCTCCAGGAACACCAGCATCTTTTTCTAAATATACAGCACTTGCAAGTCCAGCAATTCCGCTACCAATAAGGTACACTTTTGAATCTTTCAGGTTTTTGTTTCTTTCTGTTCTCATGAAATTATCCCTTAATTATTTCTACTTATAAGTTTACACATAACGGTTAGTTAAAGGGCGCCGCGCAGTTCGCGGCGTCCACTTTTGAACTTATTGTTATGTATTTCATGACCCGCCAATAATTCTCAACCCATAACATTTTGGGTCGGATTAAAATCTCACATATACCAACAACTACCGAGCCTATGTCCATAATTGTTCGCTATTTTTCATTTGCCCCCCCAAATTATGTACTCTCACTTATCACCATATCCCTGGAACGTACTTGTAGCGGACACGGGAAGCGTAGTCTTGATAACCCGGTAATTCATTAATCAAGGTCCTGTCTTCCAGGATCGTACGTATGACCGCAATGATTAGGGCTATCACGGCCGGAATCATCACCCACCATGAGTCCAACAACAGACCAACGCAGAAGGAGGAAAAGACGTTACCAGAGTAGCCTGGATGGCGTATAAATCGATAAGGCCCGGTATCGCAGACCTGATGCCCCCGATCCTTCTGGATACGGACCAGCAGGGAAAAGAAGCGGTTTTCGTAAATGGCCCATCCTGCCAGAAAGTAACCAAGCGTGATGACTACAAAGGCTATTATGTGGACCCATAGCGGGAAGGCTGTGGTGGTCCAGCCATAGTAGTGGTCCAGACCTGCGACGATAACGTGGGGATAGAGTAAGCCAAACCCCAACAAGGGGCCCAAAATCCTGTCCCAGCTTTTTACCTCATGGCCGTGCCCCAAGCTCATGCGCTCGGACATCAATCCAGGGTGGTTACTTTCTGCAAAAGCTCGCCCACCTACACCCATAACAAGCACCAACACGGAAAACACCCACGCCTGCCACCAGCCTAAGTCGCGGCTTATACCAAAGAGAACCAGAGGCACCAGGAGATAGGCAAAAACAACACCCGCCCATTGTTTGAGCGAGATACTTTCGCCTTCTTTTGTTTTTACAGGATCGTTATCCATTTTTACGTACCCGTTATTTGCAAAGCAGTTACCTATAGAATAAGCGCACTAATAAGAATTTAAACCACAAATTAGTTAGATGGTCTTTATATGCATAACGCCATGCTAAGCGGCGTGTTTTTACGTGCGCTTGAGCTATTTGTTATGTTTTTTTTACTCATAGTGCGTCCATAATCTGATAACTTTGATGACATGTTCTTTTTCATAAACTTGATACACAAGCCTATGTTGAATGTTTATTCGACGTGAGTATGCGCCTGATAAATCACCTACCAATTTTTCGTATGGAGGTGGTTTTTGATAAGGGTCGTTTTTAATTATATCTAAAAGTAATTGCGCTTTATTTTTTAAGCCAGAAGCTGCAAGTTTTTTAGCATCCTTTTGCGCTTGCTTTGTATACACCAGCTCCCAAGTCACCAATCAAGCTCCTTAGAGCTATCAGATAGATCTTGATTTAATCCCTCTTTAATTGACTCTCTCATTCCTGGTACAGATAACAAGTGAAGTGTTTCAGAAATAGCGTTCCAGTCATCCTCTGACACCAAAACTGCATTGCCTCTTTTTCCTGTAATTACAACAGGTTGATGAGTTTCTGTTGTCTCATCGATAAGACTGTAAAGCTTGGAACGCGCCTCTGTGACATTAAGTATTGTCATGATTATTACCTCCACGGACAAGCGTACGCCTAAACGTACGCTAAATCAAGATTATTTAAACATAACGGTTGAGTTGTGGGGCGGCGTAGCGAAGCGGAGTGTCCCACACGAACGACTTGTTATGCCTTTGCTTGTGCATAGCTAAACCTAAAATCATTAAACACAATGATAAATTGTGCCCCTGAAGAAAATAACATTCTCATTTCAATAT
>JBATHJ010000153.1:0-4112 GCA_049666625.1 Gammaproteobacteria bacterium
GTGTTCGGCCGTGGCAACCAGCAGTTCAGCCCGGCGCTGATTCGCAAAGTTATTGATCAGCATCAACCTGACAATATTCTGCTAGTGGCGAGCAATGAAAAATTGCGTACGCTAAACGGCAGGCCGATGATTGTCGACACGGGTGATACTGAGCTGGATACCAGGCTTGCGGGAATGGTGCAGGTAATCACCGGCTACGAACAACGTACACTTTATAAACTTGGATACTGACGAACATGCAAGATTCAGAATACATTGCAGGCTTACTCGAATTTTTAAAAAATTCACCAACACCATTTCATGCAGTCGAGCAGATGGTACAACAGCTCGAACAGGCCGGATTTAAACGCCTGCGTGAAGCCGATGCATGGCAGCTGGATGCCGTCGGCAAATATTTTGTGACGCGCAATGATTCTTCGATTATTGCCTTTACCCTGGCGGGCAATCCGGTTGACAGCGGATTTCGCATGGCCGGCGCGCATACCGACAGCCCGTGTCTTAAAGTCAAACCGAAACCGGAACTGGCGCAGTCGGGCTATTACCAGCTGGCGGTGGAAGTGTACGGCGGCGCCTTGCTCAATCCATGGTTCGATCGTGATCTCTCACTGGCCGGGCGTGTGAGTTATCTCGATAACACGGGCGAAGTGTGCAATGCGCTGATTGATTTTGAACAACCGATTGCGACTATTCCGAGCCTTGCCATCCATCTCGACCGCGAAGCCAACGAATTCCATGCCATTAACAAGCAACTGCATTTGCCGCCGGTGATACTCAAGTTGCCGGAAGAACCCGAAGGCAGTACCGTCACCGAAGTTGTCACGCCGCAGTTTCGCGATCTACTGCTCAAACTGCTGCACAAGCAACACGCGGATGCGCAGCGCGTGCTGGATTATGAACTGAGCTTCTATGATACCCAGCCACCGGCGGTGATTGGCCTGCACCAGGATTTTATCGCCAGCGCACGCCTCGATAACCTGCTGAGCTGTTACACCGGACTGGTGAGTTTGCTCAGGTCGGGCGAAGGACATAATGCCCTGCTGGTATGTAATGACCACGAGGAAGTCGGCAGCATGTCGGCAGCGGGCGCGCAGGGGCCATTTTTGCATTCGGTGCTGCAACGCATCACCGGCACAGGCGAAGCACTGGCACGCGTGGTCGACCGTTCCATCATGGTGTCGGCCGACAATGCGCACGGCATACATCCAAACTTTGCAGACAAGCACGATGCTAATCACGGGCCCTTGCTCAACCAGGGGCCGGTGATCAAGCTCAACCACAACCAGCGCTATGCCACCAGCGGCGAAACCAGCGCGATATTCAGAAATCTGTGCGAGAAAGCCGATGTTCCGGTGCAGTCCTTCGTGGTACGCAGCGATATGGGCTGTGGCAGTACCATCGGGCCCATCACCGCCAGTGTGATCGGTGTGCGCACGCTGGACATAGGTGTGCCCACCTTCGCCATGCACTCGATCCGCGAGCTGGCAGGGCGCTGGGACGGGTATTATCTTTACCGGGTACTGCGTGAGTTCTTCGCCCACGCCTGAGCAGGCGCGCTAATTCCTTACAAAATTCATCTTGACTCAGCTTGCTGTCTGATTATGCTGGTGTTACAGCACCGGACAGGTGTGGTCTGCGTTTTGAACACCTGCCCGGTGATCAACCCACGCAAGTGGTGGAGGTGTCTATGTTACGCCGACTGTTCTATCTGTTCCCGGATGAAGCCCATGCCCAGAGGGTGGTCAACGAGCTTGGCATGAAAGCCGTGGAAATCAGGCGGATGCACGCCATAGCACAGGGCGTAGAGCTTAAAACCCTGCCCAGGGCGACCGAGCGCCAGCTTCGAGATACCAGTTTCCGGCTGGAACGTGGCCTCTGGCTGGGTAATCTGTTGCTGTTTCTGAGCGCGCTGGTGGCCTTCCTGGTGATGCTGGCCGCGGGTGAAATCATGTGGTCGGTCATGGCGCTGGCGGTAATGCTGGCCTGTTTTGTCGTCGGGGAGCAGTTTGTAGTGCATGTCCCCAATGTGCATCTCAGCGAATTCACCACTGCGCTGGCCCATGGAGAGGTACTGCTGATGGTCGATGTACCCGGTTACCGGGTGGCCGAAATCGACGAGTTTGTTCATCGCCATCATCCAGAAGTGGTTTCTGGCGGGGTTGGCTGGACTTTGGGTTGCTTTGGTATCTGAATTTGAATTAAGGTGATTTGAATCAGGATTTTCAGATATTCGGCTATTTCCAGATCAGCCGTCCGCCTCTAGAATAGTCTTTGGATTTAGGTGGTGAGGATCTTTTGAATCATCCCTTGTGTGAGCTTAACCGGCCCTGTGCCGGTTATTTTTTGCCCACAATAAATTGCTTGCTGCGTTTTCCCGGTATGCGTATATACTTGGAAGTATTATTCAGACTATTTTATAACGTGTTGAAAAACAACAAATGAGAACTGTTAAGAAATCACTTAAACTGACTGATGTCTGCTACGACATTCGCGGCCCGGTGCTGCGCGAGGCGCGTCGCCTGGAGGAAGAAGGTCACAAGATTCTGAAGCTGAATATCGGCAACCCTTCGCCCTTCGGCTTTGATGCACCTGAAGAAATTGTCCAGGACATGATTTACAACGTGCCGGTATCGCAGGGCTACAGTGACTCCAAGGGACTGTTCTCAGGCCGCAAGGCGGTGATGCATTACTGCCAGCAAAAGAACATCCGCCACGTCGAAATCGACGACATATACCTCGGCAACGGCGTTAGTGAAATGATCGTAATGTCGATGCAGGCGCTGCTGAATAATGGCGATGAAATCCTGATCCCGGCCCCGGATTATCCATTGTGGACCGCAGCGGTGAGTCTGTCCGGCGGCAGCCCGGTGCATTACATGTGTGACGAGCAGGCCGACTGGTACCCGGACATCGCCGATATCGAGCGCAAGATCACTGCCAATACGCGCGGCATCGTGATTATTAATCCGAATAATCCGACCGGTGCAGTCTATCCGGATGAAGTCCTGCTGGAAATCATCGAACTGGCGCGCAAACACGATCTGATTATTTTTTCTGACGAAATATACGACAAGATACTTTACGATGACGCCACCCATACCTCGACTGCTTCGCTGGCCGATGATGTGCTGTTTGTCACTTTCAATGGCCTCTCCAAGTCGTATCGTGTTGCGGGCTTTCGCGCCGGCTGGATGGTGATCAGCGGTGCCAAGCTCAAGGCCACTGATTACATCGAAGGCATCGAGTTACTGGCGTCGATGCGTCTGTGTTCCAACGTTCCCGGGCAACACGCCATACAGACAGCGCTGGGCGGTTATCAGAGTATCAATGACCTGGTCAAACCGGGCGGGCGCCTGCGCCGTCAACGTGATCTCGCATACGAACTGGTCACGCAAATACCCGGTGTCAGCTGCGTCAAACCCAAGGGCGCAATGTACCTGTTTCCAAAAATGGATCCGGCAGTGCTGAAATTTGATGATGATGAAAAAATGGCGCTCGATCTGTTGTTAGAAGAACGTATTCTGATAGTGCAGGGGTCGGCGTTCAACTGGCCTGCGAGTGATCACTTCCGTATTGTGTTTTTGCCCTACGAAGATGAATTGCGCGATGCCATGGCGCGCATAACCAGGTTCTTTTCACATTACGTCCCCTGATATGTTGCATAACCTGCTCAGTGTCAGGCAGCAGATTGCGGCCGCAGCTGAAAGCGCAGGTCGAAACACAGCTGATATTCAGTTGATCGCGGTCAGCAAAACCCGCACGCTCGCTGAAGTGCAGCAGTTATATGCATACGGTCAAAGGGTTTTTGCAGAGAACCAGGTGCAGGATGCGCTCAGCAAGATTCCTGGACTGGGTCATCCGCAGGCCGACTGGCATTTTATCGGGCATTTGCAGTCCAATAAAGTCAAACACATTCCTGGAAATTTTCAATGGCTGCATACACTCGACAGTCTCAAGCTGGCAGAAAAACTCAATACAGCAATGCAGCAGGCTGGCGAGTCCGAGCCACTCAACTGTTTGTTACAGGTCAATGTATCCGCTGAAAAATCCAAGGCAGGCGTTGCTGTCAGTAGCGTTGGCGAAATGCTTTCACAATTGCTCGAGCAGTCATACCC
>JBATHJ010000154.1:0-3529 GCA_049666625.1 Gammaproteobacteria bacterium
ATCTTTTATGCGCGACTGGTCGAGTACATAGGAACGTATCTGGCTGCCCCAGCCGATGTCCGACTTGTTATCTTCAACCACCTTTTGATCGGCATTGCGTTTCTGTACTTCAAGTTCGTAGAGCTTGGCCTTCAACTGTTTCATCGCGGTGGCCTTGTTCTTATGTTGCGAGCGGTCGTTCTGACACTGCACCACGGTATTGGTCGGTTCGTGCGTTATGCGCACCGCGGATTCTGTGCGGTTAACGTGCTGGCCGCCGGCGCCGCTGGCGCGGTAGACATCAATGCGTAAATCAGCCGGGTTGATATCAATTTCGATATCGTCATCGATTTCGGGCGAGACGAACACCGCTGCGAACGAGGTGTGCCTGCGGTTGCCCGAGTCGAAAGGTGATTTTCTCACCAGCCGGTGCACGCCGATTTCGGTACGCAGGCGTCCGAACACATAATCACCTTCAAAATGAATCGTCGCGCTCTTGATACCGGCAACATCACCGGCCGAAGCCTCGATCAGCTCGGTTTTGAAACCGTGCGCCTCGCCCCAGCGTAAATACATGCGCAGCAGCATTTCGGCCCAGTCCTGTGCCTCGGTGCCGCCGGAGCCGGCCTGGATATCGAGGAAGGCATTGCAGGCGTCCATTTCGCCGGAAAACATGCGGCGGAACTCGAGTTCTTCGACCTGTTTTTCCAGGGTTTCGAGGTCATTGGAAACCGCGTTTACACTGTCCTCGTCGTTTTCTTCAGCTGCCATCTCGAGCAGCATCGCGGCATCTTCCAGGCTGTGGTCGAGCTGGTCGATGATCAGTACTATTTTTTCGAGCCTGACCCGGTCCTGGCCGAGCTTTTGCGCGCGCTCAGGATTATTCCACACATCAGGCTGTTCCAGCTCTCGATTGACTTCCTCCAGCTCTTCTTTGCGGCTGGCGTAGTCAAAGATACCCCCGGAGCGAATCGGTTCGCTGCTTGAGGTCTTCTATTTTATTGCTGACTGGATTGATTTCCATCGAAATTCTGGCCTTGTGAGGTCGGTGCAAAGGCCGAGAATGATACCGTATGGCGGGAATTCGAGCCAGCGGTAACATGCTGCCATGCCCGGTATCTGCAAATGCGTTAACGACTGGCGGCTTTTTTCGCAACCTTGTCGCGCAGGTACACCGGGATTGCCTGTGCGGCATCCACGCCACCGCCCTGGGCAAACATCGGCACGGCGAGCGTGGCTATCGAGGCTGCAGATGGAAAACACTCAGCCTGGGTATCACTGACGCAGGCACCGAGCCGCTGTTTGAGCGCGTCGGCAAAACTGCCCCAGCCACTGCCCGCACCGTGCCAGTCACTGCCTTCGGGAACCGGCACCTGGCCCGGCGGCACCACCATTTCTTCACCCTGTAACACGGGCTGGCCCTCGTTATTTTGATACGCGCCCCAGTAAACTTCACTCATACGCGCATCGATCGCGGCAAGTACTTTTTCAACCCCCGGCTGCTGCATCTGGATTTGCGCAATCGATGCCAGCGTGGATACCGGCACGACAGGCAATTCATGCGCCAGTGAAATCCCCTGCACCACGCCGGCGGCGATACGCAGCCCCATGAACGAACCGGGCCCGCGGCCAAAGGCGAGCGCATCCAGCATCGGCAGGGTAATCGAAGCCTCTGCCAGCAGGTCATCGAGCATTTGTAGAATCAGGTTGCTGTGTTCACGCGGCGCCAGCTGGTAACGCTGGCTGATTTCGCCATCTATATAGAGTGCCGCCGAACACGCCTCGGTGGCAGTATCAAGCGCCAGCAGTTTCACGTTCTGCCTCGATGCGTGTCTCGAAAAACGCCTGCACATCTGACAACTGTTGTGTCTGCGGCATTTTTGGCAGGCTGTTGAGGAACACCCGGCCGTAAGATTTCTGTTTCAGACGCGGATCACCGATCACCACCACGCCGTGATCATTGACATCACGAATCAGCCGACCGACGCCCTGCTTGAGCGCAATCACTGCCTGCGGTACCTGGTATTGCATGAACGGCTGACCACCGATGTTTCGAATCGCATCGATACGCGCCTGCATCACCGGGTCACCGGGTGAAGCAAATGGCAGCTTGTCGATGATGACGCACGATAAGGCACTGCCACGCACGTCAACGCCTTCCCAGAAACTTGATGTACCGAGTAATAACGCAGAAGGTGTTTCACGAAATTTTTCCAGCAGCGCGTGCTTGGGGAAATCACCCTGGATGAATAACGGGTAGTCAGTCGAAGTGCGCAGAATATCGGCCGCTTCGTGCAGTGCGCGATAACTGGTAAACAACAAAAACGCGCGGCCTTCACTGGCGCGCAGCACGGGTTTTATTTTTTCGATCAGCGCGCGGGTATAACCCGGGTCAGAGGGTTCGGGCAATGCGTCAGGCAAATACAGCAGGCTCTGTTTCTGGTAATCGAACGGGCTGTCCCAGACATCGCTGCGATAATCGTCCAGCCCCATGCTGTTGGCAAAATGTGAAAAATTTCGGTTCACCTGCAGGGTGGCAGAAGTGAACAGCCAGGCCGCGGAATAATCATCCGTGTGTTTGCGAAACAGTGCTGCGACATCGATCGGTGTGGCGTGCAGCATAAAACTGCGCGGATAGGTTTCAAACCAGAGCACCGCGGGGGTGTGGTCTTCTTCAACCGACGCATCAAGACTGGTAAAACGCCGCAAACATACCTGCATTTTCAGGCCGCGCTGATAACACTGGTCAAGTCCACGGCTGCGTTCTGACGCTGTCGCAAGGATTTTGCAGAATTCATCGAGGGCTTCGCTCAGCTCGGTGAGTGATTTTTTAACCGAGGGTTTGTTCTGGATCTGGCGCCACGCCATGCGCGCACCGGTATCACCCAGTGCGAGGCGAAAATCACGCACGGCGTTTTCAACAGCGTCGGCGTATTCACGCACTTCGTTCATGTCGGGCGCATCATTGACCTGCTCGGCGATGGCATCTTTCGCCAGCCCGATGAGTTGACGACTGCTGACGGTTTCACCGAAAAAACGTGATGCTACATCGTGTAACTGGTGGGCTTCGTCAATCACAAAGGCTTCAGCACCGGGCAATAATTCGGCGAAGCCTTCGTTTTTTAGTGTCATGTCGGCCAGCAACAAATGATGATTCACCACCAGCACATCGGCATCCTGTGCTTTCTTGCGCGCCTTGACCACGTAACAGTCGCTGTAGTAATCACACTCACTGCCAAGGCAGTTGTCCGTGCTTGATACCACCATCGGCCAGACCATGGCATCTTCGGGCACGCTGGGCAGCTCGGCGATATCGCCCGCGTCGGTGTGGCTCGACCAGACATTGATTTCGTGCAGCAGTGACTGGGTTTCGCGATTTAGAAACCCCAGTGAAGGTGCAAGCTTGAGCCGATGCAGACATAGATAGTTACTGCGGCCTTTTAACAGGGCAGTTTTGATTGTCATATCCAGCGCCTTGACCACGCGCGGCATATCAGTGTGGTAGAGCTGGTCCTGCAAATGACGCGTGCCGGTGGAAATAATGACTTTT
>JBATHJ010000155.1:0-2465 GCA_049666625.1 Gammaproteobacteria bacterium
GTCGTTGCCGGCGGCGACGTCGTGTTGCAGGCCCTTGTCGGCGAGCTGGCGAAAAACGCTGCACACACGCGCATGCGCGTACTGGATGTAATACACCGGGTTGTCGTTGCTCTGCGATTTGGCCAGGTCGAGGTCGAAGTCCATGTGCTGCTCGCATTTGCGCATCACGTAGAAAAAACGCGCGGCGTCGTTGCCGACTTCCTGACGAAGCTCGCGCAGGGTTACGAACGAGCCCGAGCGCGTGGACATCTGCACACGTTCTCCGCCGCGATAGAGAATTGCAAATTGCACCAGCAGGATATCAAGCTTGCTGTCGTCCTTGCCAAGCGCGCGTATCGCGGCTTTAACACGCGGCACATAACCGTGATGATCAGCACCCCAGATATTAATCAGGCGCTCATAACCGCGTTCAAATTTATCCAGGTGGTAAGCGATGTCGGATGCAAAATAAGTGGGCTGGCCATTATCACGTACCACGACGCGGTCTTTCTCATCGCCGAACAATGTTGATCGAAACCACAGTGCGCCCTTGTCTTCGTAGATGTGGTCACTTGCCTGTAATTGTTTAATCGCCTTGTCGATCAGTCCGCGATCGGCGAGTGACTGCTCGGAATACCAGGTTTGATAATGCACGCCAAATTCTTCGAGGTCTTCGCGAATATCATCCAGGATTGACTTCAGTCCGGCGCTAAAAACAGTTTTGTATTCATCGCCGAGTAACACGCGTGCACGCTCGATGAGTGCATCAATATGTTCTTCCTTGTCACCGCCTGCAGGTTCGTCAGCGGGAATTGCCTGCATCACGTTGTCTGCAGGGTGCACAAACGCATCGCCATGCGACTGCTTCAATTCACGCGCAATGTCGTAAATATAATTTTCGCTTTTATAACCATTGCTCGGAAATGCGATCGAAATGCCGTTTTCCTGCAGATAGCGCAACCATACGCTGACCGCGAGAATATTCATCTGGCGGCCGGCATCGTTGACGTAGTATTCACAGTCCACATCAAAACCGACCGCGCGCATCAATGATGCCACGGTCGCGCCATAAGCCGCGCCGCGACCATGACCGACATGCAACGGTCCGGTGGGGTTGGCAGAAACAAACTCGAGCTGGACTTTTTCGTGTTTGCCCGCAGAGGATCGGCCATAACGCTCGGCCTGCTGAAGAATAGTGCGCACCACGTCGAGCGTAGAATCTGAACTGAGAAAAAAGTTGATAAACCCCGGGCCTGCTATTTCAGCTTTGCTAAGTGCTGCGTCCGCGGGCAGGGCAGCGATAATTTTTTCCGCAATTGCACGCGGCGCCATGCCGGCAGGCTTTGCCAGGGTCATCGCGATATTGCTGGCAAAATCACCGTGGCTGGCATCACGGGTGCGCGTCACCACGATCGCTGGCGACAGCTCGCTGGCGAGCACGCCCTCGTGCTGCAATTGGGCAATGGCGCGCTGTAGCAGGTGTTCGATTTTGTCTTTCAAGTGGATTCTGATTCTAAGGCTGGGCTGTGGGGCGTGAGTTTAGCAATGAATAATGAATAATGAAAAATGAATAATTAGAAACACGCCATTAAACACCGGGCGTAAGCCAGTTGGTTTTCCATTATTCATTTTTCATTATTAATTATTCATTGTTTTTCAGTACGTGTCATACGGATCAACATCAATCGACCAGCGCACCGCGCGTGCCTGTTTGAGCTGTTGCAGCTGCGGCAGCCACTGGCGCAGCGCGTGGTGCAGGGGCTTGCGGGTTTTTGCCTGCAGCATGATCTGGCTGCGATAACGCCCGGCGCGGCGTTCCATCGGCGCTTTTACCGGGCCGAAGATATCGAGTCCATCGGCTGCCAGCGCGTCGAGCAGGCCGCGTGCAGCCTGCATAAATGCGTTGCCGGCGTCCTGCTTGATGGCATCGCAGCGCAAAATCACCAGGTGCGAATAGGGCGGAAATGCCGCCTGCTCGCGTTCGCACAGTGCGGCCTCGGCAAAACCTTCGTAGCCCTGGTGCAGCAGGGTTTGCAATAAGGGGTGATCCGGATGGTGCGTCTGGATAACGACTTCACCGGGTTTTTCAGCGCGGCCCGCGCGCCCGGCGACCTGGATAATCAGTTGCGCCAGGTGTTCTGCAGCGCGGAAATCGGTGCTGTACAGCGACTGGTCGGAATCGAGCACACCGACCAGGGTCAGGTTGGGAAAATCATGCCCCTTGGCCAGCATCTGGGTGCCGACCAGGATGCCGCTTTCACCGCTGTGCGCCTCGGCCAGTTTTGCCTGCAGGCTGCCTTTCCGCCGGGTGGTATCACGGTCGATGCGGCTGATCACGGTCTCGGGAAACAGGTCGCGCAAATGGTTTTCGATGCGCTCGGTGCCGCTGCCGATGGCGACCAGCTCACTCGAACCGCAATCGGTGCAGTTCGCCGGCGCGCGGGTTTCGGCACCGCAGTGATGGCAATGCAGCTGCTGTTTACTGT
>JBATHJ010000156.1:0-3616 GCA_049666625.1 Gammaproteobacteria bacterium
GAAATTTTGCCACCACGCGTTCGATTGAGGGCAACAATCCCTGCTGTTCGACCGGCACACGGCAATGTGCAATCAGTTCGCGCAGGTCGGTGTAGGCCTCATCGAGGCCGTGTTCGACCTGTTCGATGCTGTTGATCGCCATGTATTCGCCGGTCGGCTGCAGGGTCTGGTCAAGAATGCGGACCTGGAAGCGCAACGAGGCCAGGGTTTGTGCCAGCGAGTCGTGCAACTCGTTGGCGATCATGTTGCGTTCTTCCTGCACGATCTTTTGCCGGGCGTGGTGCTCAGCGCGCTGTTTCTCAATGGCAAGCGCGAGGTGGTGGCCTGCGCTGATCAACAGCCCGGCCAGCTCGCTTTCCAGCAGGATTGTACCTGGCGGATAAAACAGGTTGATCGCGCCCAGCGTGTGCACCATGTGGCGCACCGGAATAGTCAGCATGGTGTCGTCTGAATCAGCCAGCAGGGGTTGCGCCGGTGACTGCTGGATGATGTCGACAGGTTCGGTGCTGCGACTGAATAAGGCGCCTTCGATTGCCGTCTGCTGCATGGCCTGTGCCTGGGTATCAGTTATTTTGTAACTCGCAGCAAGCTCCATCCAGCCATCATCAGCAATCAGGCGCAGTGTTGCAGCACTCGCGTTCAGCCGGTTGGTCAGGTGTTTTAGAAAATAATTGTAGAGTTCCTGCTGGTTTTCCGCCGAATTTATCAGGCTGGTAATTTCATACAGAATAATGACCGAATCGCGGCTCCACTCGTTGACCGGGCGTGAAACTTCGGGGGTATTTTTCGCCGCCTTACGCATTACCAGCCACCCGCCTCGGGGTGTTGTTACTCAACCGGCGGCTTGTAATTGGGGTCATTGGGATTCATAAAAATGAACTGTGACTTACCCGGTTCGATTTCAACAAAATCAAGCACGGTATCTTTAAGAATGACAGCACTGGCAGGCGAAACAATGATTTCAATTTCTTGCGAGGTGACACTGACATCATCTTCCTTGCTGTCGTCAAAGCCCATACCGTAATGAATACTGTCGTCACTATTGCGTGTTGCTGCAATGCGCAGCGCCATGCCTTCAGATTTACTTTGTTGTGCGGAAAGCTTTATCTGGCTGGCCGCGTTTGGCGTAATGCTAATCATGATTTATCTGTCGTTTTGAGTTTGTGTTGTCTTACAAATTGAACAAAGCGCTGTGCCCACGGATTGCTGGCTGTATTACGCTGGTGAGTGTAACAGGCCAGCAGGTTTTTGTAGACGTAACCGTCGTTTTTGCCATCAATGCCGGTGCCGCGCCTGACCGAGAAGGCAAATCTAGCATTTTTATCCAGATTTTTAAAACGCGAGTAGTGAAACTCGTGCGCCGAGATCTCGTTTTTCAGCTTTCCCGGCCAGGGGCTGCTGTCATTTTCGCCAAGACGCACATAGCCGCGGCCCTGGGGTTTGGCTTCCATCACGATATCACCGGCAATGCTGCCGACCATCGGGTGGGTCTCGCCATGCCACTCGATAGAGCGCGCCAGGTACATCAGGCCGCCACACTCGGCATACACCGGCAGGCCGCCATCAATGGCTTTGCGAATCGAGCTTCGCATGCTGGTATTGGCGGATAATTCGGGCATGTGAGTTTCGGGAAAGCCGCCACCGATGATCAGGCCGTCGAGTGCGGGCAGCTGTTTGTCGCGCAGGGTATCAACGTCGACCAGCGCTGCGCCGGCGTGATGCAGCGCGAGCAGGTCATCGGGATAGTAAAAACCGGTGGCCGCATTGCGCACCACGCCGATGCGCACATCTGTTTTCGCCGGGGGGGGGTCAATGGCGGCGGGCCTGGCATCGAGTTCGGGCGCGGTGTTTGCTATCGTTAGCAGGCTGTCGAGATCGACCTGCTCGTTAATGACCTCGCTTAGCAGGGCGATTTTTTCAGCGGAGGCCGGGTCTTCGTGGCTGGGCACCAGCCCGAGATGGCGCTCATCGATATCAAAGCGCGGGTCTTTGTGGATCGCGCCAATGACGCTGACATCGGTGTAATGTTCAATCACGTTGCGCAATTTTGCTTCGTGGCGAGAACCGCCAAGCTGGTTGAGAATCACGCCACGGATATTAATCTCGGTATCAAACGCCTGGTAACCGAGGATCAGCGGCGCAATACCGCGTGTCATGCCACGCGCATCCAGCACCAGCACCACCGGCGTGCCGAGCAGCTTTGCCAGCGCGGCGTTACTGTTACTGCCGTCGAGATCGAGCCCGTCATACAATCCCTTGTTGCCTTCGATGAGGCTGATGTCCGCGGTGCGTGAGTAGCGGCTGAAAGTATCGAGAATTTCAGCCTGCGACATGGTATAGAAATCCAGGTTAAAACAGTCGCGGCCGGTGGCTTTGGCCAGCCAGTGCGGATCGATATAGTCGGGGCCTTTTTTAAACGCCTGCACACTGTGCCCGGCGGCGCGTAATGCAGCACACAGGCCAATGCTGACAGTGGTTTTGCCAGAAGACTTGTGAGCTGCTGAGATGAATAAACGAGACATGGGCTGAGCTGTTTGCAGCTCAAATGAAAAATGAAAAATTAAAAATGAAAAATGAAAACACTAAATGGAGGGCGTGGCTGGGACTTGATACCGAGGTTTGCCCTTCATTTTTCATTTTTCATTATTAATTTTTCATTGCTTTTATGCGTGCGGATCGACGGCTTTATCAGCCAGTGATACCGGCAGGAACTTGAGCACCTTGATTGCAAACGCTACCAGGAACAGCGACACGGCAACGCCGCCGACACCAAGCAGCACTTCCGGCAGGGAAGGTGTGTATTCAGCGACGACGCCGTCATAGAACGAACTGCTGACTTCGTAGCCGGGGAATATTTCCAGCGGGTAGGCCTGGCCGCCGATGATGATGACATACATCTGGGCAAGGCCACCGAAGATGATCATGGCGCACACCAGGGCGAGTGTTTTACGGCTGTTGCGGACGCCAGGCGCATAGATCAGTGCCAGTGGAATCAGGCCGCCGATCAATACCTGTCCGATCCAGAACAGCTGTGTGTATATGCCGCCCGAAGCCAGGATGAAATCTTCAACACCGTGGCGTTCGGTAATGTACAGATTGGTCAGGTGATAGACGATGACGAAATAGAGCACGGCAGCGACAAATACGCCGAGCAGGTTTCTCAGCCGGGCAATCACGGCTTCACCAAGTTCGCGTCCGGTCCAGTTGTAGCTGGCCATCAATACAAGCAGGAAAATGGCGAGGCCAAACGAGAACGACATAATGATGAACATCGGCGCAAGCAGGGCGGCATCATACGCAGAGCGTGCGACGAGGAAACCGAAGATCGAGCCGGTACCAGTGGTGAGTGTCAGGCGCCAGACGAAAGCAGCAATACCCACAGGCTTTTTGAAGCGGTACATATTGTGGTCCATCATCATCCAGATGTAGGCGCCGACAATGGCGAAAAAGCCGGTGTAGAGGATAATGTTCCAGGCAAATATGGATTTAAAATTGTAATAGG
Source organism: Gammaproteobacteria bacterium (assembly GCA_049666625.1). GTDB lineage: Bacteria > Pseudomonadota > Gammaproteobacteria > SZUA-229 > SZUA-229 > JASBSR01. The sequence goes on from JBATHJ010000156.1 coordinate 3,503, forward strand.
TCATGGCGATGATCAGCCTGTCAGGACGGCCGAGGTCGAGCAGCAGAATCACCAGGCCACCGGCGAGCAGGGCAATCGCCAGCAGCGCAGACAGTCGCGCCATGGGCTCGTAGA
>JBATHJ010000157.1:0-2424 GCA_049666625.1 Gammaproteobacteria bacterium
GCGCGATCTCAGGTTGTAACAATGCGCGTGCCTGCGGCAGCTTTTCCTGCGTCGCCGCCCAGGTTGATTGCGCCGCGGCGTACACCGGATCATGTTGACGTGCTGCCTGTAAAATTTCGACCAGGTCGGCCGCCTGCGCGGTGCCTTGCAGTAGCAGCAGACCCGCTAACCACGACAGCTTTATGTTATTCGAGATTATCATACGCACACAGGAATTCATCAGGTTAACGTGTTTCATGTTTTTACTTCCTCGAATTCAGCCAGCGGCTTATGCACAGATGAGATAAACGTGTACACCACCGGCAATACAAACAATGTGAACAGGGTACCGATCGACAACCCGGCAACAATCACCAGCCCGATACCGAAACGACTTTGCGCACCCGCGCCTTCCGCCAGTAACAGCGGTGTCAGACCGGCGACCATCGCGGCCGTGGTCATCAAGATTGGACGCAGGCGAATACGCGCGGCATTCACAATGGCAGTGAGTCGGTCGGCGCCGTGCTCAAGCTGCTGCTCGCGCGCAACTTCGCACATCAGGATACCGTGCTTGGTAATCAAACCGACCAGGGTTATCAAACCGATCTGGGTGTAAATATTCATCGTCGCGAGACCAAATCCCAGCACCAGTAACGCGCCGCATATCGCCATCGGCACAGAGACCAGGATCACCAGCGGATCGCGCAGACTTTCAAACTGCGCGGCGAGCACCAGGTAAATAATCAGCAGAGCCAGTATAAAGGTTATATAAAGTGCGCTGCCCTCCTGGATGTACTGGCGCGTCTCACCCAGGAAGTCGTAACTGAAACCTTTGGGCATGGTACGCACTGCTTCCTCGCGCAGGAAATCGACTGCTGTGCCAATACTGGTGCCAGGCGCCAGCACACCGCCAAGGATTGCTGAATTCACCTGGTTGAACTGGGTCAGGGTGCGCGGTTGTCCGCTGATACTCAGGCTGATTAAATTACTCAGCGGCACCGGTGAGCCACTCTTCGAACGCACGTAGTATTCACCCAGCATTTCCGGTGTCAGCCGGTCTTTGCGCATGATTTGCGGAATCACTTCGTAACTGCGGCTTGCGATGCTGACGCGATTGACATAACCATCGCCCATCAACAATGACAGCGTATTGCCGATATCTTCCATGGTGACACCGTAGGCACCGGCTTTTTCGTGATTAATGGAAACCTCAATATCAGCAGAGCGAAAACTCAGATCAAGCTGTGAAAACATGAACAGGCCACTGGCGGTGACTGCATCTTTCATCGCCTGTGCCACGCTGAGCAGGCTTTGATAATCGCCGGGCGTGGTCATAACAAACTGCACCGGTAATCCGCTGGACGCGCCGGGCAACGGCGGCAGTGAAAACGGCGTTGCCGAAACACCAGGCATGTCTTTTATCGGTGGCGTCAGGCGCTTGAGGATGTCATCAACACTCGAATCTCGCTGACTCCAGGGTATCAGCGGCGCAATCGCAAGACCCTGGTTCGATCCCGGCACGCCGGCAATCGTCAATGCCGCGATGACCTCGGTTTCGCGCTCGGTGATGAGATTGATCTCTGCCATGTGTTTTTCAATATAATCGAGATTGGCATTGTCCGGCGCTGTTGCCATCACGATGACCACGCCCTGGTCTTCCGCCGGCGCCAGCTCTGATGGAATAATCATAAACAGGAACGGCAGACTGCCGAGCACGATGAGCGCAAACACGATAAACACCGGGCGTTTTGCCAGCACTGCATCGAGCATGCGCGCATATACACTATCGACGCGATCGAGAGTACGATGCACGCGTTTTTCAAACCCGTGTTCGTGTGCGGAATGGCGCAACAGGTACGCACTCATCATGGGCGACAAGGTCAGCGCAACGATGCCCGAGATCACCACCGCACCGGCGAGCGTAAGGGCAAATTCCTTGAACAGGCTGCCGGTCAAACCACCCAGGAATGAAATCGGCGCGTATACCGCGACCAGGGTAATGGTCATGGTAATAATCGGCAGCGCAATTTCCCGGGTGCCGATAATCGCTGCCCTGAACGGCGGTTCACCAAGCTTGAGATGACGGTCGACATTTTCCACCACCACGATTGCATCATCCACCACCAGCCCGATCGCCAGCACCATCGCCAGCAATGTCATCAGGTTGATCGAAAACCCCATCATCTGCATTGCCAGTGCAACACCAATCAGTGACAGCGGTATGGTCACCACCGGTATCACGACCGCACGCAAGGAACCCATGAACAGGAAAATCACCACGATCACAATCAGCACGGCTTCGGCGATAGTTTTGATGACTTCATTAATCGATTCCTGGATTGTCAGGGTCGAGTCATACAACAGTTTCATCTGGATAGTTTCGGGAAGATTGCGTTGCAGCTCGGGCAATGTATCCCTGACTGTTTTTGCAATCGTCAATGGATT
>JBATHJ010000158.1:0-5018 GCA_049666625.1 Gammaproteobacteria bacterium
GTACAAACTATGGCCCATATTATGGTTCTGGCTCCCCTGTCGCTGGTTGCTTACAACGCAGCCGCCTTTGACCGGGTTGACCTGGGTGTCGGGTTTGAAAAAACCTCGGGTGACTACGGCACGCTGAATGATACCGACATTACCACTATCCCCTTCTTTGCCCAGTACACTGAGAATAACTGGCGTTTTAGACTGACGATTCCCTACCTCAGGGTCACCGGCGATGGCAGTGTCATCCCCGGTAACAACGGCGTAATCAAACAGACGATTGATACCCTCCCCGGTTCCGGTGGCGGCCTGCCCGTACCCACCACTGGTATTATTGAAACAAACTCTGGACTGGGTGATGTTGTCACCAGTGTTTCGCATGCGTTCCCGCCGAAAGGCAGTGACATGTTTTATGAACTGACAGGCACCATCAAGTGGGGCACTGCCAGCGCAAGGAACAACCTGGGTACCGGGCAAAACGACCTGTCTGTAAAACTCTACAGCATGTATGAAAAGTACGACCTCAGGCCCTTCGCTACGATCGGATACCTGGTTGTCGGCGATACCAAAGCCGTGGATTACGATAATGCACTGTTTGCGACTGCCGGGCTGGCATACCGATTCAGCCCCATGACAACATTGAGCGTCGCTTATGATTATCAGCAGGCCACCTCGGACAGCAATGACGATGGCCGCATGCTGGGGCTGTATGCAAACCACAAGTTCAGCCGTGAATGGTCGGGCAATGTATACGTATTGAACGGGCTGTCGGACTCGGTGGCCGATTCAGGTGCAGGGTTTACAGTCATACACAGTTATTGATGAGCTGAAACTGGCAGCGGTGAATGCGTCTGCCGCAGAATGGCCCGGTCATTCAATCAGCTAAAATCAATTTTCGTGGTGACGGCTGTCTGTATCTCATCATCATCGATAGTTTCATACGCCCAGCTCTTGTTGCCCTCATTTCTAACAGCGAACAACAGGCGTTTGCCGTCAGAACGGATATTGACCAGGCCATAAATAATACCCTGCATGACTCTAAGCTTGTCGACCGGTTGATTGTCAAGCGCACTGCTCGAATCCTTGTCTATCACCGCGCGCCACCTGGAAAGTGTGACATCACCCGAAACAACTTCCTCGGGTACTGCCTGCGGTTTTTTAAACGCCTGCGGCTCGGCAAAACGCTGGAGTTGTTCGACAGTTTTCAGATTCAGGCTACGCGCAATTTCAGTGCTGTAGACCAGCGGCGCCTTTAACCGGCTGGTACCGTGCTTGCCATGCCTGATCACCCTGCCAACCAGCGCGAGCGCGCCCAGTATCCATGCGCGGGGGTGGTTGTAGGTGTTGGCATCTCCACTGGAAATAACGCTCGCCAGCGGTTGCAGCCCCTGCAGAAATTCAAAGCTTTGTTCATGGCTTCCATGATGACAGGCCTTGGCAACATCGACCTTCCAGGCGTCTGCAAACGCAGACCCGTAATGCGCCATGATCGCCTTCTGGCTCTTGTCGTTCAGGTCGCCGGCGAGCAGGAATGACCTGTCACCATATTCAAGACGCAAAGCAACCGAATGTCCGTTCTTGTTGATTGCTTCACTGCCGAGATCAAATAACGCAGGTTTGCCATTGACCGTGTCCTCAATCGGCCCCAGCACTTTTATGCTGACTGCCGAGTCACCACCAGGCTCAAAGCCCGGTAAAAAACCGAGCGCATGCGACACCCTCTGGATGGGCGTTGGCGCCCCCGCCCTGGTATTAATTTTAAGGACATCTTCGATAAAATCCGCATACTGGCCGCGAATTTCAAGCCCGTCAGTCTGCGTACTGCTTAGTCCCCCGACAGCGGACGCGCGGTTGCCTAGCAGGCCGGTAAAATAATCACCCTGTTTTGGGCCCAGCTTGTCGGTACCGGTTTTTTGTGGACACAAACCCGGGTGATAAACGTTTTCAACGGTTAAGCCTGCGCAACTTAGCTGGTCCTCCTCGCTGCCCGGGCCGGCTTTCACCAGGTCGTGTAAGCCGCCATAGTGATCGCGATCAGCATGACTGACAATCAGTGCATCGATATGCATCAAGCTAGTGTCCGTGTCACGCTGATCAAAAAAACGATAATCTTTGAAAAACTTCCAGTCGATAAAATCAGCTGCGCTTTTACCTGTCTGTTGCCGGGAACGTAAATCACCGCCATCGATTACCAGGTGATGGCCTTCCGGTGTTACCACAAGCAGGCCATCACCCTGGCCGACATCGATGACATAAATTTCAAGTAAGGCTTCGCCGCCGAGTGCATCGTTGGGCACCCAGCCAGTTACGCCGCGCGCAAATACCTTGCTGCGATCCGCCACAGTTTCCAGCACGCGTACACGATCACCCCATAGCAAATATACATCCAGCTTGCTGCCGTCCTGGTGCTGCATTCTGACTGAGTCTTGACTAATACAGTCATCCCACCATGTATCCATTGCTGCGGCCATAGCATTGCTCCTTTGTTATCGGTCAAAAACCACAATCACCTAATCAAATTTAACTGTCAATAGCACAGCCAGTGTTTACAGAACTGTCGTGCGAATTCCGAGCTTTTTACCTGGTTATTTCGCCAGCTGACTTTAATAATTGTGTGCGCTAGTATGTGGCGAGCACGGTGCGCTCACAGCATACGCATCATGTCTGACTAACACGCTTTTATTTATAATTCGTTCGACACACCGCCAGCTACAACGTTCAGCTTTATCCAGTTACAGCTGTTAAATTTCAAAACACAAGGAGTATGAAATGGCCAGTAAAAAAAGAACTCTCAACGCCACCCCGGATGTCCCCGATTTTCGCGATTACATATATGAACCTGCGCTGATTCAGCTGCGCCCAGCGATGGAGCCGCCGCAACACCTGCATATTCTGGACCAGCACAGTGAAGGTGCTTGCACAGGGTTTTCGCTCGCTGCCTGCATTAATCATTTGTATACAATGGCCAGCCAGGACATCAGGGTGAGTGCGCGCATGCTGTATGAAATGGCCAAACGCAGTGATGAATGGCCCGGCGAAGATTACGACGGGTCCAGTTTGCGTGGCGCCATCCGCGGCTGGAAAAACATGGGCGTGTGTGAAGAAAAGCAATGGAAGTACAAAACCAAAGACACCAGCATCCTGACCATCAAGCGCGCCGAGAATGCTCGCAACCATACTGTCGGCGCCTACTATCGCCTCAATCCTGAAATCACGCATTTCCACGCCGCGCTGAACGAAGTCGGCGTGATCGCGGTATCCGCCAATGTGCACAAGGGCTGGGACAGGCCGCGCGACGGCACTATCAAATATTACAAAAAGCGCGACGGCGGTCATGCCTTCGCCATCGTCGGCTATAACGACAAAGGTTTCTGGGTACAAAACTCCTGGGGCACTGGCTGGGGCAAAGACGGGCTGGCTTTATGGAGCTACGAAGACTGGAATGAAAATTTAATGGATGCCTGGGTGTTTCGACTGGCCCTGCCCACGCCGCAGTTGTTCGGCCTGCGCCCGGCCATCTCGGAAAAACTGCCCGAGTCTGGAAAAACCCGCAAACCCGCCACCGACCGCAGCATCATTGCAGGCCATTTTGTACATATCGATGACGGTCGCTACATGGAAAGCGGCCGTTACTGGAGCACCGCTGCTGATGTTGAACAGACTGCAAAACTGGTCGCAGAAAATGGCAAGTACAAACATCTATTGATATATGCACACGGCGGTTTGAATTCACCTTCAGATTCGGCAAACAGAATTGCCGCGATGAAAGATGTTTTCAAGGCCAACAAAATCTACCCGTTTCATATCATGTATGACACCGGGGTAATGGAAGAACTCAAAGACCTGATCTGGCGCAAAGACCTGCAGGCAGAAGCACGCGTTGGCGGCTTCACCGACTGGACTGACCGCTTTATGGAAGGCCTGCTGCGCAGGCCCGGCACACTGTTGTGGGATGAAATGAAACGCGATGCCAACGATGCATTTATGTCGAACGGTGCCGGCACCGATGCACTCAAGCGTTTTATCGGCCATTTCAAACGCACCGGGGCAAATATCAATCTCCATATAGCCGGCCACAGTACCGGCGCCATTGTGCTTGCGCACATGCTGGATGTATTAAAGCGAAAACAGATCACGTTTTCGAGTTGCTCACTCATGGCACCTGCCTGCGCTATTGAGCTATACCTGAATAATTACCTGCCGGTGTTACAACGCAAGCATGCTGCCAGAATCACCGAGATGACAATATATAATTTAAAAGACAAGCTCGAACTGGATGACAATGTCGCCGGCGTATACCGAAAATCGCTGCTCTATCTCGTGTCCAATGCATTTGAGCGCGATAAGGAAAAGCCGATCCTGGGCATGGAAAAATTCAAGGCGCAGATTGAATTTAGCGGCAAGAACCCGGCAATGGTGTATTCAAACGGATCCAGCAGCTCCGGCACACGCAGTGCCAGCCACGGCGGTTTTGATAACGATGTGCACACCCTGAACCATATTTTGCAACGCATACTGAAAGCCAGACCCGAACGCGCGTTTACCGAAAAAGACCTGGACTACTAGGTGGTGCCTGGTGTTGACGTGTATAAAAAATAATTATCCGCTGATGAACGCAGATGAACACGGATGAACACGGATGAACACGGATGAACACGGATAAAAGCGAAACCATAGTCCGCGAACAACGCAAATAACGCGAATGTAAAACAATAAAACTGTCATTCTGATGCCTGCTTTTCAGGCAGAAGAATCTGATGCCACCGGGGCTCAGGATCGTAATTTCAGGCCTCCTGCCTTCCACCCTATGGGCCAGCCTTCGGCTGTTCAAATCGTTCCATACGATTTAGTCGCAAAAGCAGCTCAGGATGACAGTCAAAGAATAATTATGGCAGGGCGGACAATGCCTGCCCTACAGGCTTTAGATAATAGCCGGGATTGTGGAGCTGATTTAGCTTAGAAGCGTTCCAGCAGATATATACAGGCAAAAAAACGGGTGATCTTTTGACTGGAACTCATAGGGGTATGAA
>JBATHJ010000159.1:0-5674 GCA_049666625.1 Gammaproteobacteria bacterium
GGGGGACCCTGATTGCTTCCCCGGTTACCCCAGGGATCTTTGTCGCCGTTGCCGCCGGGTTCATTCCAGGCCATGCAGTTCTCCCAAATTTATAATGTGTATTGATCTTTACCCAGCACGCAGAATTTGCGGGAACCGAGACCGAGTCATTTTATGTGGCTTGGGCAGTCGCCGCAAGCGTGTAGTGTGTCAGGCAGCGCCTGGTAAATCGCGATTCATCACTTCGAGCACCTGTGGCTCTCGTCGCGCCAGCTGGTTTAAATCTTTTCGACCGATCGATATGTCGAGATGAAATTCACCGTTTTCATCAACCGTTTCCTTGCGGATCGCGCCCAGCTCAAACAATTGCGCACGCAAGCGGGCCTGCGAGGGCTTGAGCTTAATCGCCGCCTGCACAGTTTCATCACGAAAATACTCGCATAATACCTGCTGCAACAGCTCGATACCTTCACCCGTCGCCGCCGACAACCATACACGGCGAACCCGGCCTTCGTCATCAACATCAACGCGTGGACTAATACCACAGGCGTCGATTTTATTCATCACCTGGATGCGCGGAATCTTGTCGGCGTCGATCTGCTGCAGCACGTTTTCCACTTCGGCGATGTGATCATCGCGGTTTTCATCGGCGGCATCGATGATATGTAACAATAGATGCGCTTCGGCGGTTTCCTGCAAGGTTGAGCGAAACGCATTGACCAGGTCATGCGGCAGGTGACGTATGAAGCCAACTGTGTCGGCAAATATCACGTGGACATCGTTGGCCAGGTTCACACTGCGCAGGGTCGGATCGAGGGTCGCGAACAGCTGGTTCTGTACGTAAACATTGTCATCTGTAAGGCTATTGAACAGGGTCGATTTACCGGCGTTGGTATACCCTACCAGCGAAATTGTCGGCACTTCTGCTTTTCGCCGGCCCTGTCTGCCCTGTTCGCGTTGCTTGCGAACTTTTTCCAGCCGCTTGTTGATCTGCTTGATGCGCAGCGCGAGCATACGGCGGTCGGATTCGAGCTGGGTTTCACCCGGGCCGCGCAGACCGATACCGCCCTTCTGGCGTTCAAGGTGGGTCCAGCCGCGAATCAGCCGGGTCGACATGTGGCGTAACTGGGCCAGCTCGACCTGCAGCTTGCCTTCGAACGAGCGCGCACGCTGGGCAAATATATCCAGGATCAGCCCGGTGCGATCCAGCACGCGACAGTGCAGCAGTTTCTCAAGGTTACGCTCCTGCGATGGCGACAGTGCATGATTGAACAGCACGACTTCAGCTTCATGCAGTTTAACCAGCTCGGCGATTTCTTCTGCCTTGCCGATGCCGATAAAATATTTTGCTTCCGGGCGATGCCGGCTGGTGGTCACCACGGTGGCGATTTCAGCCCCGGCAGAGGTCACAAGTTCGGTAAATTCAGCGAGGTCTTCGCGATGGGTTTCATCGTGAATATCCATGTGCACAAGGATTGCACGTTCGCCGGTAGCGGGGCGTTCAAACATTAACTGGAAACAGCATTAAGTGATGATTGTGAATGTTAAGCTCTTATTATCAATTAGTTAAAAATCATTGTTAAAGCTAATCGTCATATTAGCCAGTCGCCTGATTGCATAAAAAACGGCCGCCTCAGGCGACCGTCTTTATATGCGGGTGTGATGAGTATACTTCAAGTGTCATCATTGCCGTTAGTCGCTTCACTCCATTTAATTGGTCGCGCAGGCACCACCGTTGAAATAGCATGTTTGTAAACCATTTGCGTTACTGTATTTTTCAGCAGCAATGCAAACTGGTCAAACGACTCGATCTGGCCCTGCAGTTTAATACCGTTCACCAGGTAAATTGCTACCGGTACGCGCTCTCTGCGCAAGGCATTTAAATAAGGGTCTTGTAAATGGTGCCCTTTTGACATTGTCCCGCTCCCGATTATAGTTATTATGTTTTGTACAACATGGGCGATACGTCACGCTAAGTGTCTGAGTATACTCCTCATTTAACGGCGACTTCCACACTATCATAGTAAAGATTCGAGATTTTTCAGTATCTTTTCGGGTTCCAGCGCTTCCGGGTCTATAAAGTTACAGTTTTGCTCACTGCGTAACCATGTCATCTGGCGTTTGGCGAGCTGTGCGGTGGCGGTGATGGCACGCTCGCGCATGGTCGTATAGTCATATGCACCTTCGAGATACCCCCATACCTGGCGATAACCGACAGCCCGAATCGCGGGCAGAGCAGTGTCCAGATCGCCCCTGTTACGCAGTCGTCGTACCTCGTCGACCAGCCCGTCGACCAGCATGGCATCAAAACGCTCAGTGATAGAACTGCGTAAATTAACCCTGTCGGGTGGCATCAGGGCAATCTTGACAAGGCGGTAAGGCAGCTCATACCTGGCCTGGTCTGCACGAAATTGTGTGAGTGTTTTTCCTGATATTTCATATACTTCTAACGCTCTTTGAATCCTTTGTGTATCATTTGCATGGATGCGTTCAGCGGACTCGGGATCGATTTTGGCAAGTCGTTGATGCAACGCCGCCCAGCCTTTTTCCTCAGCCTGGGCATCCAGCCGTGCACGCACTGCCGGGGCGGCATCGGGCAGATCGGCCATGCCGTGTTGCAGCGTATTGAAGTACAGCATGGTGCCGCCGGCGAGCAGGGGAATTCGTCCGGCGCTGGTAATAGTCTTCATCTCGGCCAGCGCGTCATCACAAAACCGGCCCGCGGAATAGGCTTCGGAAGGATCGAGAATATCAATCAGTCGGTGGGGAAATTGTTGCAGCGTGACCGGGTCTGGCTTGGCGCTGCCGATATCGAGTTCGCGGTAGACCATGGCCGAATCCACGCTGATGATGTCAGCCGGCAGCGCCTCGGCGATGGCCATGGCGAGCGAAGTCTTGCCCGTGGCGGTCGGGCCAAGAATGCAGATCGCAAGTGGGGCATCTGGGGTGGTGCAGGACTGGATCTGGAGTGGCTTCATTGGATGTGTGCTTTGCGATCAATGAAAAATTAAAAGTGAAAAATGAAAAATGGGAAAATCAAAAAACGAAATAACTGACAGCCTTGTTTTTACATTTTTCATTTTTCAATTTTAATTTTTCATTTCATCAGCGCCCTCTCATAAAGAGTTTATCCAGCTCAGCGATACTCAATTGCACCCACGTAGGCCTGCCATGATTACACTGCCCGCTGCGCTCGGTGGCTTCCATGTCTCTTAATAATGCGTTCATTTCCGGGATGGTGAGCTGGCGGTTGGCGCGCACCGAGCCGTGACAGGCCATGGTGGACAGGACGTCGTTGATGGCTTCGTGGATACGCGTACTGCTGCCATGGGTCACGCAGTCGGCCAGCACATCGCGCACCAGGGCTTCGGCATCACCGCGCGCCAGGATCACTGGCAGCTGGCGTATGCGTAAACTTTCCGGGCCGGTGCTGTCGATTTCAAAGCCCAGCTCGCTGAACACCTCGGGATTCGCGTCGGCCCAGCGGGCTTCTTTTTCACTCACCGCAATCGAAATCGGCACCAGCAGCGGCTGTGACTGTATGCCCTCGCCCGCCACTGCCTGTTTCAGGCGTTCGTAGGTAATGCGTTCGTGCGCGGCGTGCATGTCCACCAGCACCATGCCCTGCTGGTTTTCAGCCAGGATATAAATGCCGTGTAACTGCGCGCGGGCAAATCCCAGTGGCGGGTATTCAACTTGCGCGGTGTCTGAATCTGCAGGCCGTTCGATGACCGCGACATCGCTATCTGCGAGCTTACCGTAGGCCTGCATCTGTTCTGCAATCGCGAGTGACAGTGCCTGCTGATCCGGAATACGAACCGGGTTGCGCGACGTTGGCACATAATTATTCTGCGTTGCACCCCGATCAGCAAACACCGAGGTTTTTGCACCAAAGTGGCTGATATTATGCGAGTCATCTGCTGCAGGCCGGGTGTCCGCCAGCGACTTGTGAATCGCGCGGAACAGGAAATCGTGCACCCCGCGCGACTGGCGAAAGCGCACCTCGTGTTTGCCGGGGTGGGCGTTCACATCCACCGTTGAGGAATCGAGTTCGAGGAACAGCACAAACGCCGGATGGCGACCGTGAAACAGCACGTCCTGGTAGGCCTGGCGCACTGCGTGGCTCACCAGCTTGTCACGCACCATGCGGCCGTTGACATAAAAATACTGCATATCGGCCTGGCTGCGCGAAAATGTCGGCAGCCCGATCCAGCCCCACAGGCGCAGATCATCTATCGAAAAATCGATATGCACAGCCTGCTCGATGAACGCCGGGCCGAATATGTCGGCGATGCGTTTTTCCTGCTGCAAGCGGTCATCGGCCTTGCGCAACTGGCGCACCGCGCGCTGGTTGTGGCGCAGTGAAATATCAATATCGAAATGACTCAGCGCGATGCGTTTCACGACTTCTTCGAGGTGCGAAAACTCAGTTTTTTCCGTGCGCAAAAACTTGCGCCGCGCGGGCACGTTGTAAAACAGGTCACGCACTTCCACCGTGGTGCCGTCGCTCGCGGCCGCAGGCTGAATATCAAATTCATGGCTACCGCCGGAGCTGATGCGCCAGGCTGCGTCATCATCGAACCAGCGTGAGGTCAGGCTCAGGCGGCTGACCGAGGCGATGCTCGGCAGCGCCTCACCACGAAACCCGAGGCTCTGCACGTGTTCGAGGTCATCCAGAGAACGTATCTTGCTGGTGGCGTGCTGCGATAATGACAGCGCGAGGTCGTCTTTATGAATGCCATGGCCGTTGTCGCGGATGCGGATCGACTTGATGCCGCCCTGCTCGACATCGATCTGGATCTGGCTGGCGCCGGCATCGATACTGTTCTCCAGCAACTCCTTGACCACCGAGGCCGGGCGCTCGACCACCTCGCCGGCGGCGATCTGGTTGACCAGCTGGGTGGGCATGGAGAGTATTCGATTTGGCATGGGGATACATTATATATGTATCGCCCAGTATTTGAATGTGTGGTTTGAAGGCTTTTGCCACAGAGGTAAAAAGTCAGAAGAATAATTATCCGCTGATGAACGCTGATGAACGCAAATGTAAAACCATATGACGGGCATTCTGATGTCTACTGTCTGTCAGAAGACTCTGGCGTCGCAGCTGGCCATGGATGCCAGTGCGCATATTTTTTGCTTTATTTACTCACATCTGCGTTTATCTGCGTTCATCTGTGGACAATCTTCTAATTCAACCAGTTCTGGATCTGTTTCGCAGTGTCCTGGTCGAACTTGAGGCGGAATGTGATATAGGGGCCGTGCATGGTGTAACCCGCAGCCGAGAAATCACGGTCATCGAAGCCGACGAAATTATAACCTGCACTCAACCAGACGTTACGCGCCATGTTCCAGCCGGCTGAAACACCGGTTGAATATTTATTAATGCCCGAGTTCAGTGAATTTAGCGTGTGTGCGTGCAAGCCGACGTCAAATAATTTTGACAGGTCGTGGCGGTATTCGCCGCCGAGCAACACCGTGGTGCCGTCATACTCTTCACCATCAAAACTGTCGATGACATGTTTCAGACCAAAGTTGATCGAAACCTGGTTTTTGAAATCGGGCTTGAAGTTGAATACCAGGTTGTCGATGACTTTACGCTGGCGTGTATCTGCCGTTGCCAGGCCGGTATCTTCCTTGAGCTTGTATTCAAACTTGTTCAGCGTAATCCAGTCTGAAGTGATCGGGCGGTATC
>JBATHJ010000160.1:0-6031 GCA_049666625.1 Gammaproteobacteria bacterium
GCCTGTTTAAATATAAACCACCTGATTCTGTTCTACTAGGCGCGAAACTTAAATTGTTGTAGTGTGGTCGTGTATTCACGGATTACCAATGATGGTTGAAAGAATCGAAAGTGCGAATATTCTAATAGTCGAGGACGAGCCCTACGATGCTGAACACCTGAGTTTGCAACTGCAGCAGGCAGGGCACCGGGTAGCTGGCGTTGTGGCAACCGGCGAAGATGCCTTGCTCAGGGTCGCGCAGCGCGGGATAGACCTGATGGTGGTCGATATCGTGTTGCCGGGAAAAATCGACGGCATCGAAACGGCCATGCAAATTCGTCAGCAACAAAATATTCCCGCTATTTTTGTTACCGCGTATGTGAGTGACGCATTATTGTTGCGGGCCGAGCATGCGCATCCCTATGCTTACCTGCTCAAGCCATACCGGCAACAAGAACTGGAATTCATCATCAAAATGTGTATTACCAGGGCGCAGGTAGAAAGCAACCTGGTCGCGCAAAAGCATGAGGCTGAGATAGAAAAAGACCGCCTGCAACGCGAACTCAGCCAGGCTCAAAAGATGGATGCGCTGGGCCAGCTCACCAGTGGCATTGCGCATGATTTCAATAATATCCTGGCAATAGTTAACGGCTATCTTGTTTTGTCGCTCATGCATTATCAAAGCCAGTTACCAGAAAAAGTCGTCGAATATCTCAAGACTTCGCTTAAGGCCACAGAGCGTGCCTCTAGCCTGGTGACACAAATGCTGGAATTCAGCCGGAATGACAGCTGGGGCCAGCATCCATTGCAGTTATCGCCCGTGGTGAAAGACAGCGTCAAGATGTTGCACTCCATTATGCCGAGCAGCGTCAGCACAGATTTGAAGTGTGAAGTAGATCTTCCCAGGGTGTCGATGGATCCATCAAAACTGCAGCAGCTGTTGATGAATCTGTGCATAAATGCCAGGGACGCTATGCAAGGTAAGGGTACGATCAGTATCAGGCTTGGCTGGTGTCGGAATGTTGATAATGAATGTAACTGCTGCCATAAAGTGATCAAGGGTGACTGGGTCGGCCTGACCGTGGGTGATACCGGCAGTGGTATGTCACCGGAAACACTCAAACATCTGTTCGAACCGTTTTATACAACCAAGGAAGTCGGCAAAGGTACCGGCCTGGGCATGTCAGTGCTACGCGGCATAGTCAGCAGTCATTCTGGTCATGTGCTGGTAGCGACAACACCGGGCAGCGGCACCACGATTAAACTGCTGTTCCCGCCGGTAACCACAGAGCAGAATGAAGTCACTGAAAAGGCGCAAGTTCGCGATTTACCGGTACGCGGAGAAGGCAGGCACATCCTGGTGGTTGATGATGAACCTTTTCTCGCTGAATTTACCAGTTCATTGCTCGAGTTTAATGGCTTCAGGACAACGATTGTTACTGACAGTACTGAAGCCTTAAACCTGTTCCGCGAACAGCCTGACGAGTTTGTGATGCTGGTGACGGACCAGACAATGCCTGGAATTTCCGGCGTCGAGCTGATAAGGAAGCTCAGGGAGATTCGATCAGATCTGCCGATAATTCTGTGCAGTGGTTACAGTGAAGACCTGATTGTCGAAGATGTAAAGAAAATCGGTGTGCGTTACCTGAGTAAGCCTGCGGACCCTGACAGACTCATGCTGTCGGTTGCAGAACTGTTGTAGTGTTTTCTGCGGCGCGCTGAAATTTCAGCAAAGCTCGGATCGGATATACGATGAAAGATTTATTTACCTCGCTGACCGAGGATGAGCTGGATGCGCTGGGCCGCTTCCTGCTGGATCGGATTGAAGACCATGAGTATGAGGATGGCCGGAATGAAGGTGTCCTTGTCATATCTGAGCTAGACGGATTTTTTACCGCCATTGTAAGCGGGCCGGTGCTGATTCCGCCATCACAGTGGTTTTCGGCTGTCATGGGCGAGTTTGAGCCCGTGTGGGAAAATGAGAAGGAATTTGAAGCTATTTTCTCACTGTTGATGCGTTTCATGAACAGTATTGCTGATATGTTGATGGAGCAGCCAGAGGATTTTGAGCCGATGTTTGAAGAGCGTTATGTGGATGGCAAGACCTGGCTAATCGTGGATGAATGGTGCGAAGGCTATATGCGCGGCGTTGGTCTTGAGGCGCAGGCCTGGCAAGTAGATAGCCCGGATATGAAAATACTGCTTGCACCGATACTGGCGTTTACCGGGCAGGGGCAATGGAGTGGCCATGAAGTTGATGATGTCGAACGTGCTAATCTGCACAACGCTATCGTAACAAATGTGCGTGAGATTCACGCCTGCTGGCTGGCGCGTCGAGAAGCAGTGGCGAAAGCAGGGGTACTGCCGCAACGCGTGGCAGTACGCGTAGGCCGCAACGAACCGTGTCCTTGCGGCAGTGGCAAGAAATACAAAAAATGCTGCCTGCATTGACTATGCCCTGGTCACTGGTGCGCATTGTTGCACTGGTGTTACTGATTAAATCTTTTGCCACAGAGGGTACAGAGGTGTAAAAGCTAATCATAATAATTGCCGCGAAGCACGCAAAGAAAAGCGTATTTATGTAAAACCGCACCAATCACGATTTAATCCCGCAGGCCTCGATTCTCCCGATAAACTGTTTCGGCAGTGAAGATCGATCTTGAACCTGTAACAATTTTTTTATTTGCGTGCAACGCGGCAAACTGCTTTTAAGTATTTACACCTCTGTGTTCTCTGTGCCCTCTGTGGCAAAGTTTGTCACCCAAACGTCGTATTATTCCATCCCCAGTGTGTGCGTGGCGGCGATTCGAAATTGATGTAGATACGTTCTGCACTGATGCCAAGATGCTGGTTAATGAACCCGCACAGGCGTTCGGAGAAGGTTTTTATCTGCGCTTCTGGCAGGCCAAGACTGTGCAGCGAGAGCAGGGCGGCGGGGTCATCATTGCCGCCAAAAAAGAGTTTGCATTCTGGATTGATCATGACCATGACATACATTTCGGGCTTGCCGAGCATCTCGGAGACCAGTTTCGATGCGTCGCTGGCGAATTGCCTGTGATCGACAATGCTGGTATTGGTACTGACTTGCAATGTGGGCACTGCTGCGCTCCTGTGAGTTTAGCGACAATATTCGCGTATGTTTTTGTTGAGCCCCTTTATCCGGTTTTGCTTTTGTTGCTCTGAAAGATAAACCGTGTTGCCCTTGCCATCAGTTTCACGCACCTGGCCGCGTGACTGGATAATGGCGAGGTCTGCGCGTGCCTGCTTGCATCGTTTGCGTTTTTCTGCCACTGGCATTTTGGGTTTTTCTTCAGCCGCAGGCGGTGTGGCCTGTGCCGGTTGCTCAGCCTGTTTATCCCCCGGTTTTTTTTGCTGTTTTGAAGCGTCCTGCATGCCTTCGTCATTATCAGTGGCATCGTCCCCGCCAGTGCTTGCGGCGGCTGGAGAAGACGAGCCCGCTTTGATATTGATGCGTTCTGCGGGAGCGGTAGGCGGGCGCTGGGATTTGTCGCCGAATGTGACCACACCATTTTCATCCACCCATTTGTAGACCTGGCCGGCACCGGCGTCTGGTGAGTATGCCCCGGTGAGTGCAATGCCGGTAAGCAGCGCGGCGAAGGCTGTAAAGGTCAAACCCGGGCGTGTTAGAGTGTGCAGCATTCTTTGGTCTCCATCCTGTTAGTTATGGGTGGTAATATATATCCGCCGTGAAATAGATCTTCTATTTTTCCCGGTGTGGACAAGTTGGGTACATACCCGGCCCTGTCTCTGTGGCATTATGCCAATTTGAGGCTTCCGCGCCTCGGCTTTAGCCCGGTGTAGATTCAAACCAGGTGCGCCGTGCGACTGACGCACTAAAGCAATAGACTTATTATGGCAGATCGTAGACTAAAAATTTTCCACACAGTTGCACGCTTGCTGAATTTCACCAAGGCGGCGGAAGAATTGCATATGACCCAGCCTGCGGTCACATTTCAGATCCGCCAGCTCGAGGAGCAGTTCAATACGCGTTTGTTTGACCGCACCCACAATCGCGTCACCCTGACCGAGGTGGGCAAACAGGTGTTTGTCTACGCCGAGCGAATTTTGCAGCTCTACGAAGATATGACCATGAGCATTACCGAGATTACCGGCGATGTGAGTGGCGGTGTGGCACTGGGTGCGAGCACCACGATTGCAGAATACGTACTGCCATTGCTGATAGGCCGATTTAATGCAAAATATCCCGATGTCAGTATTAATCTGAAAGAATCCAATACCGAAGACATTGTTGCCATGGTGGAAAAT
This sequence comes from Gammaproteobacteria bacterium, assembly GCA_049666625.1. Lineage (GTDB taxonomy): Bacteria > Pseudomonadota > Gammaproteobacteria > SZUA-229 > SZUA-229 > JASBSR01. Next base: position 4,267 of record JBATHJ010000160.1, read on the forward strand.
AATGTTATTGATCTTGGCATTGTTGAAGGTTCGGTAACCAATAAAAACCTGATTGTTGAAGCCTGCAGCATGGACCAGCTGGTGGTTATCATGCCGAATAATCATCCACTGGCAAAATCAACCTCGCTCAGGGTCAGTGATATTGTGCTGCATCCGTTTATCAGTCGTGAACACGGTTCCGGTACACAGGAAGTGATCCTCAAGTATGTCGAGCTGCATGGCAATAATGAAAGCCTCAATGTGTGCTTTGAGCTGAGTAGCCCGGAAGCCATCAAGGGGGCGGTCGAAGCCGGCATGGGGCTGTCGATCGTGTCGCGCTCAACCATAAACAAGGAATTGAAACTCGGCACGCTCACTGCTGTCGAATTGTCTCCCAAGCTTGAACGGCCATTTTCATTCGTGCGTCAACGTTACAAATTCAAATCGCGTGCGGCAGATGAGCTGCTCAGCTTTGCCCAGCAATTTTGCAAGGACATGCACACATCGATATGAGTCAGAAACCTGGCGCCAAAAGTCTGCTGCAAATTTTCGAGTCGCTGGATACCGAACGCCAGAACTCGCTGTTGCACTTCGCAGAATATTTACAGTCTAAAGGCGGGCTGGTAACAAAAGAAATCGGTGAACCACAGGACATTCCGCGGCCCGAATCCGAGACCGTGGTCGGCGCTATCAAGCGCCTTAAACAAACCTATCCCATGGTCGAAAGTATGACAGTGTTTTCTGCGGCATCTTCGCTAATGACAGATCATATGGTGAAAGGGCGTGATGCCAACGAAGTGATTAACGACATGGAAAAGTTGTTTGATGATTTCTACCGCCAGATGTTGCAGGGCTTAGAATGATCGAAATGTTACAGGCCTGGTATCAAAAACACTTTTCCAATCCCCAGGTCGTCATCCTGGCGCTGTTTCTTATCATTGGTGCAGCTGTCATCCTTGTCTGGGGCAACCTGCTGGCGCCGATCCTTGCCAGCCTGGTCATCGCTTATGTGCTTGAAGGCATGGTCAAACATTTATGCAGGTTTGGCATGCCGCGCCTGGTCGCGGTCATTATCAGCTTCATGGTGTTTATTACCAGCGTGGCGCTGATGTTATTCGGACTGGTGCCGCTGGTGTCAAAACAGCTGTCGCAGTTTGTGCAGGAATTCCCGCAAATACTCAACAAGGTTCAGCAATTGATCATGGCCATACCGGAAAAGTACCCGGTGTTTCCTGAAAGCCAGATCAAGGAAATGCTGTCGAGTTTCAATGCCGAGCTGGTTAGCGTTGGGCAAAAAATTGTTTCGTTATCACTCGGCTCGGTGGTGAACGTATTCACCCTGCTGGTGTTCATGGTAGTCGTGCCGCTGCTGGTGTTTTTCCTGCTCAAGGACAAGGACCAGATCCTGAACTGGTTCAGGCGGTTTTTGCCAAACGACAGCGATCTTTCTTCGCAGGTGTGGGGCGATGTCGATAGCAAGATGGCGAAATACATTCGTGGCAAAATGCTGGAAATAGTCATCGTCGGTGTTGCCACCTTCATACCGCTGGCCGCGATGGGGATGAACTATGCGGCCACCCTCAGCCTGTTTGTCGGCCTGTCGGTGATTATTCCCTATGTCGGTGCAGTCGCGGTGACCATACCGGTAGCGATGATCGCCTGGTTCCAGTGGGGCGCAGGCCCTGACTTTGTCTATGTAATGATTGCTTACCTGGTGGTACAGTTTCTGGATGGCAATGTACTGGTACCATTGCTCTACTCAGAAGTCGTCAACATGCATCCGGCT
>JBATHJ010000161.1:0-1613 GCA_049666625.1 Gammaproteobacteria bacterium
TTCGATACCTGCGCGCGCAATTTTATCCCTGAATTTATCGTAGTGTATTCGTACACGGTCTCTTTTCTTATACCTGCTATCACGTATCACCCACCATGCTACCAGCAGACCTGCCAGGCTCATCGCAGCCACCATCCACAATGCCAGCTCAGATTTTGTTAAATTATTAATACCAAGCTCTCTGAACAGTTCCATTTGTTTATGTTCATCAAAACCAATCACCCACTGGTTCCAGTTGTGTTGAAAACTGTCAATCGCAAAGCGCAGGCGCCTGACAACAGCATGCTCGTCCTGGAACATTGCCGGCAGCAGGTCGAATTCCAGGCCGGCATTCTGTATGCCCTGCTCTATTCGACCAGGCGCTACTGCTGCCGTGGGATCTATGCGGCGCCAATGGCTATTATCCACCCATACTTCTGTCCAGGCGTGCGCATCTGATTGCCTGACTATCATGTATTCGTCGTGAGGATTCATTTCACCGCCCTGGTACCCAATAACAATGCGCGCCGGCAGCCCGGCTGCCCGCATCATGTAGACAAAGGCACTTGAATAATGCTCGCAGAACCCGCGCCGTGTATTGAACAAAAAGTCATCCATGGCATTGTCATTCAATAGCGGCGGCGACAACGTGTAATAAAATGGCTGCTCGGAAAAATAACGCAATACCTTATTCACAAAGTCAGCGTCATCGCGCGCTTGTTGTTGCAGTTTAACTGCAAAGGCCTGCGTCTCTGGATTCATATTTGCAGGTAATGAAAGATATTTTTTTCGCTCGAATGTATTTAGCCCTGTATTGATTGCATGCAATGATGCGCTCATCTCATAACTCAGGACATTATTAACAAGGTCTTTCGAGAACACGGTTAATTCTCGACTGACATTCAGGTATTCATCTATAGAGTTCGGTTGTTCAAGCGCGAACAACCACTGCCGCTGATGCGGCTCAAGGGTAACGCTATATACGATTTCTTTTTCGGTGGCAGGCGCTGCCATTAATTCAGGCGCTATATAACCTGGCGCATCGTTACGTCTCCATGTTTTACCGTCATAATTTGACAGCACAAGTCCGCGCCAGTATAAATTCGAATTCGGCGGTGGTGACTCTTCAAACCTGACACGGAACGCCACCCTGGATGAGCTAACCAGCTTGTTTATACTACCCGGGCTCATTTCGTCGCTCATACCGATGGTTGCCGACAGGGCATCTTTCGGCAAACCCCAGAGCGGCCCGGGTATCCGCGGAAATAACAAGAACAGTATCAGCATCAATGGCAGCGACTGCAGCACCATCCGCGTTGAATACTTCAATCGCGCACGCCAGTCTACACTTCCGATGCGATCTGCAAGCATTATCAGCAGGCTCACCAGGTATATCACCAGTACAAACACATACAGCGCAATCCATACTGTCTGGCTATGGAAAAACACGCTTGAGGCAAGAAAAAATTCCAGAAAGATAATGACTGCAATATCACGCCTGCTTTTGATTTCAAACAACTTGAGATAGGACAGCAGGATGGCCATCGATGTGCCCGGAATCAGCCCGAATACCGTGCCGTATGAAACCAGCAGTACCGCCAGCACCAGCATCGCCAGCACGAACCGTATTAATG
>JBATHJ010000162.1:0-3169 GCA_049666625.1 Gammaproteobacteria bacterium
GCGTATATTTCTCAACACCATTCTTGAAATTCTCTTCAATTTGCAATAGATGTTTGTCGTGTAATTCACGGGCAGTATGCTGCACCATGCCCTTGTTCAGCGACATAACCGGATTACGCCCGGACTTCTGATTGCATGCATTGGTCAGTGCATTCAGCGTCAGTGGATACTGATCCGGCGTGTAAATGGATTTTTCCATTAAGCAACCAATCACTCGGCACTCGTTGGCGGTTAAGTTCAGGGGCATAGATTGGCCTCGATAATCACTTATATAAATCTTCGATTCGGATTGAACCAGGCGTTGATAATACCCGTTCGGTGCGTCATAGGTAACTAAAGATGCTATTGCCAGGGTAAAGCAAGTCAGTCAGGGTTCAGGATTCTTTGGAGATTAACGTGATCAGACAGGGGCCGTTTAGCGAACCCTGGCAAGTCATCAGCACCGGATTAACCTATGATCGCTTACCCGGCCAATAACGGACGTTCAGCACAAATAATAACGGCCCCCGAAGGGGCCGCTTTTGGTTTTGCGATTTAATCGTTATGCATTTTTTCTTCTGGCAACACCGATTAAACCGATTAAACCAGAACCAAACAGCCAGACTGCCGCGGGGACGGGCACTGGTGAGGTACTTATGGCCAGTAATATCCCATCTGAACTGAGTTCGAAGTCCAGGCCTGGCGGTGCACCAGTGTAGCTGAGTGACATGTTGTCCAGTCCATTGATGGCGCCGGCGCCGAGAAATGTGAACATGTCATTCTCCTCGGGCATAAAGCCGTCGATGAAAGAGAAATTAATGTCACCACCCAGAAAGCTTGCCGTGCCGGTAATATCCAGCAGGTCGACGCCAGCAGTGCCGATCTCTATGTTCAACAGGCAGCCGTCGCATACCAGGTCTCCGCCAATGGACAACGTTCCAAGCGATCCGCCAGGCTCTATGATCGCGCCCGGTCCGACGTACAAAGCCTCAATAGTCGACATAATATTGCCAATACCGCTGAGTACGCCTGCTTCGATGCGCACGATGCCCTGCTCCATAGAGCCCACTACCCGGGTCTCACCACCCAGTTGCTGGTAAGTGCCGCTACCGGTTACCGTTCCTGTGTCAGAGATATAGAAATCCGCCGAATTTTCTATGCGGCCATCGTTGTCAATTGACGCATGATTAGCTAATTCGAATTGGTTAATAAGTGTCGAACTCGCATCATTCAACAGGACGGCACCATCCTCGTTAAACAGGCGACCGCCCAGGCCGCTGGCACCGCGCTGGTTAATCAGTGTGCCGCCTTGCACATTTTCCAGCCGCGTTCCAGCACCGGTGTTGGTTAGAATCGCCAGGTCATCATTGATCAAGGTGGAGTTATGGTTTTGAAGAACGCCACCGCCCCGGTTGATCAGCTGCGTAAATCCAAGAACGGTGCCCCCGGGCCCGGTCGCTCTGCCGGTGTTGATCAGGCTGGAGCCATTTAAGCTAGAGAGTAAGGCGCCGCTTTCATTGATCAAAGTAGCTCCGTCCTCGTTGCGTAACACACCAGTAGGAAAGTCATTGGTGAGCTGCGCGTTATTCTGGTTCTTCAGTTGGGTACCGATACCCGTATTGATCAGGCTGGCAGATCGGTTAACAATGAAACTGGTCGCGCCAGTGTTAACGAATTCTCCCTGGGTCTCGTTGCGCAGCTCGGCACCATTAATATTAAACAGCCGGGCAGTATTCTGCAGCGTAGCCCCCTGCTGGTTGCGAATAGTGGCATTGTCGTTTTCCACAAGGCCGCCTGCATCATTATTCAGCAGCGTGCCTGGCCCACGGTTTAATAGAGTGGCACCCGACTCGTTGTATATGTTTGCATTCCTGTTTACCAGCTGTGCGCCATTTTCGTTGAATATTATTGCGTTGCTTGTATTGCGCAAGGTGGCAGCAAAATTCTCGAAAAGTGCATTGTTGCCGCGGTTAATCAACCATGCCTGGTCCGCGTTGATTATCTGTGCACCTCCAGCGCTGTTTCTCAGCGTGGCATCTTCGTTTGTCAGCACGGTGCCGTTACCCGTGTTAGTGAGGATGGCTTCCTGTCTGTTGCGCAATTCGCCGCCGGTTAAATTATTCAGCGAGCCGCCCTTCCAGTTGGTCAGGGTTGTTCCGGCTCCAGTATTTGACATAAAGGCACCATTCCCATTGGTCAAGTCGCCACCGTCATTGTACAAATCTGCACCTTCAAAGTTGCGTAGCGTGGTACCGACGCCACCATTGGTTATACGTGAAAAGTTTCTGAGTTCAGCGCCGCCCCCGTTGTCAAGGGTTGCGCCATCCCTGTTTTGCATCCAGGCTCCATCTTCATTAAGCAGATACCCGGAACCATAGTTCACCAGTGCGGTGCCCGAATCCTGGTTGACTATCCCGCCGAAGCTGCCAGTGCTGATGAGTGAATTCGAGTTTAAGAGGTAAGCCCCGTCCTGGTTGAATAAAATGCTAGCTGTACTGATTTGCACAAGCCCGGAATTATTCAAATTCGCATTCACTCCGTCATTGGTAAAAGTGGCAAGATTCTCGAAAGCAATCACTCCCTCATTGGTGAGGAGGCCACGGTTGAAAAATCGTCGTCCATCAGACACGATTTCACCGCTCGCGAGATTCAAAAAGAAAATGCTTTCGTTGAAATCCCCGTCGTTTATCGTGATGGTTCCTGCATTGGGATTCGGTGCGATTTGATCGGCGTGCAGGGTAGTGCTCGCGATGGCGAACACACCCAATACCAGGGTAGCCAGTGCAGCCTGCCCGTAACTCGAGGGTTTCATCGCCCTGGCATTGCGGGAGCCTGCTGTGCAAGCCGCTCCACGTGAATTATTGCCTTGTTCCAGCCGCGCCCGACTAACGTGACTTGTGCCTTGATCGTGTAACAGGTTAAAAGAACTCGCATTCATGGTGACCTCCAGCTTTAATTATTCCAGCCTGGCTGGATATATTTGTGGCTTATACTTTTGAGGCTACCAGCAGGGAATGAGGGGGCGGCTGATCCAGGTCAAGCAATTGTCCTGACTAATACAGAAAAAGGTGACTGAACCTTGAGAGTCAAGAACACAGGCCGGCCGTAACAGGAACAGCACGAATTTCAATGTGGAATAATAAATACCTTGCCATCCGTGGCGCTAACGTGTGCGACTGCTAACGGCCAA